>JAOAPG010000223.1 GCA_025462785.1 Acidobacteriaceae bacterium | reverse complement strand
TGGTCAAAGAGGGAATGCCGGGCCTGCAATATCCACGTGTCCCAGGCCATGAGATGGCGGGACGCATTGATGCCGTCGGCTCCGATGTTACCAACTGGAAAGTTGGACAGCGTGTGGGTGTCGGCTGGCACGGCGGACATGATTTCGTCTGCGACGCTTGCCGCCGCGGTGACTTCATTCTCTGCCAGAACGGAAAGATCACCGGCATTACGTTTGACGGAGGTTATGCAGAATATGTGGTCGTCCCCGCTGAAGCCGTCGCTGCGATGCCAGACGATTTGCCCGCACCCGAGGCTGCCCCGCTGATGTGCGCAGGCATCACCACCTACAACTCGTTGCGACGATCACCGGCAAGGGCTGGCGATCTTGTGGCCATCCAGGGCCTTGGAGGCTTGGGCCATCTCGGAATTCAGTACGCCCGGCAGATGGGTTTTCGCACCCTTGCCATTGGACGCGGAGCAGATAAGGAACCGCTCGCAAAAAAACTGGGCGCACACCAATACATTGACGCCAGTGCAGTCAGCCCGGCTGAGCCTCTTCAAAAGCTGGGAGGCGCACGCCTGATCATGGCGACGGCGCCCGATGCTAGATCTGTCACTCCTTTAATTGATGGACTGGCGCGAGGCGGTGAACTACTGGTGCTAGGGGTGGCCTTCGAGCCGTTCAGTGTCGCTTCATTAGCGATCGTCACATCCCGCCGCAGTGTCCAGGGCTGGCCATCCGGCACCGCCAAAGACTCCGAGGACACGCTGCAGTTCAGCTCAATGACCGGGGTGCGTCCGATGATCGAAAAATTCCCGCTGGAAAAAGCCGCCGAAGCCTACGACCGAATGATGAGCGGACAAGCCCGCTTCCGTGCGGTGTTAACCATGGCTGGCTAGAGTGTGGGTGGCCCACCTTTCGATTCTGAAAGGTGGGACGCGAAAAAGTCGTCACGACCACACACCCACTTCACGAAGCGTGCAAGTCATGGCGAACGAGTGTCGAATCGAGAAAATATCCGATCCCAACGGCCAGTGGAATGATGCCAAAAGCCGCAGCGCACCAAATGTCAGCGTCATTCTCGATCCGCGCGATTAAGCCGAATGTGGTGATGTACCCGAGCGCACCGGTCACCAGCAGGACGCCCGCCCGCCGCGACTGAGCCGCATGCGAAAGCTCGGGCTCCATCGAAATGCTGGCGCCGCGTGCAATGGCTGCAAGGCGCTCTTCCGTGCGCAGTTTGCGCACGCGATAATAGGTGTACCTTCCGGCGACCGGAATTCCAAAAACCATGATTACTGCAACCAATCCAGTAAGGTCTCCGCTCATAATCTGCTCCTCAGCATTACGTTATTGCGTCTCAAAATCCGCAGGTTAAAACGTCAGCAAAATATACGCATGTAGAACGGAAAAAGTTCCTTGGAGGGCGTAGCCTCTCGAGGGTGCCCCGTTCAAGCTCCGCTTGGCAGACCGTTACGAAACTCGATTCGATTCAGCGACTACGATGCCCCTCGGATGAGGCGCATCGCATTTGGAAAGCGGATTGGTTCCGATTTAGGTGTTTCGGTGCAAGCGAAGGATTAGACGATACTGAAACTAGCTTTGAGCTGTAGTCCGCCGAGGATGTTAAACATGCGTTTGAGGTTATAAGCCATCACCGCGAGGCTCATCTCGGTTTGTGCTCCGCTCCGGCCTCGCAACAGGAAACGCGGATGCCCGAAGATGCGGTACTTCAACGTGGCAAACGGATGTTCCACCGTCGATCGCCGCAGCCGCATGACTTCAGGCGTGGCCCGCTGATCCATGCCCTGCAGCGCGGCTTCGTGCAGGTGCCGTTTCACGAACCGCCGGGAACGAGCTGTACAGCGACCCTTGAGGGCGCAGGCTCCGCAGACTTCCGGTTGAGCTGCATAAATCACGGCGCGATCTTTGCGCGCTAACTGTTTGCGGGTGAGGGTCTGGCCAGCCGGGCAGACAAACGTGTCGCTTTGTTCCTGGTACTGGAAGGCGGTGCGGTCGAAGAATGTGCCGTCGCCCTGATTGTTGATCGAGCGATTGCTGGGTACATGAGGAAGGATTCCTTTCCCCTGGCAAGCTTCGGCCTGTTCGCCATGGGAGTAGCCGGCATCGGCGATTACGTTCATCCTCTGAGGCTCGCCCACGGCCACCTTCGCCGCTTCCGCCATCGGCTGCAGACTGCGAGTGTCGTTGCTCTCTCGGGTGACCTTCTGCACCACAATGAGCGCGTGTTCGGCATCAACCGCGGTCTGCACGTTGTAAGCCGGAGCTATGCCATCGCCCGTGCGCATAAAACCAGCTTCCGGCTCCAAGTGCTTCTTTAGTTTCTCCAATGCCGCGGCCACGGCACTGGGGTCAATGACGACTTCATCCTGCGCGTCAGCCGATGCCAGTTCCTCCAGGTAACGTTTCAGCGCCTCGCGCTCGCGCACGCTCCGCGCGCTGCTTACCGCTCGGAACTTAGAGCCATCGATAGCAACCCACTCGCCGCGCACCAAACCTACCGAGCGGGCAAACCGGATCAACTCCGCACCCGCCTCCGTCACCGCATCGCTATGCACCCGCCGGAACTCAGCGATGCTCTTGTGGTCGGGACACAATCGTCCTAGCAACCACATCAACTCGACGTTGCGCTGACACTCCGACTCCAGCCTGCGGGAGGAACGGATCTGCTGCAAATATCCGTACAGGTAAAGCTTGAGCAGGTCCCGCGGATCATAGCCGGGTCGCCCAGTTTCGGCCGCCTCAGCACGCTCGAATCCCAATCCCGCCATGTCCAGCCGACCAACAAAGGCGTCAATCACCCGGCAAACGTGATCCTCAGGAATCAACTCATCCAGCGTCACCGGGAACAACGTCCCCTGACTCCGACCTTCTCCCTGAATAAAAGCCATGAAAAATGCCCTCGCTCCCGCGAGGGCATGGCAAAACAACGGTGCTCAAAACACCGATTAGGATATCTTTGTCCTTGACACCGCATTCGCGATTCCTGTGTGTATGTGCGCTCAAAACCACTTGCCGCAATGACACTGTCTCATGCGAGACAAGTATGCCGATTGTGCAAGGCGGACAATCGCGAATAGCGCGTCCAAGTCATCGGTTTTCACCCTCGATTCATAATGGGCGATCACCTTCAGCTGCTTTCTAGGAGCATCCACCAGGTCCCACCGAAACATCCACTCTTCCGAAGACTCAGCGTCGATTAGTCGCGGAAAAATCTCAAACCGAGAGATCAGATCATTGAATTGGGACTTCATTTTCTCCAGACGATTCCCCATCTCATCAGCAGTGTCATCGCTCTCGGGACCTCCTCCGGCAGCGAAAGTAAATAATCACGATATTGCTGTTCCAAATGCCGGATCTGTTGTTCGAGGTCAAGGAGTTGAAGAACAAGTCGCGTACCGCCTGTGGCATTCAGCCAGCACGCGAATTGCTTCCCGATCTGCCGCGCCTCTCGCAGCGTGACAGAATCTAACTGAGGCATAGTTGCGAAATCCTTCAGTTAGATTCTTCTACCTGTTCAGCAATATTTAATTAGATATTTGTTGGAGAGCAGCCTACTTGGCAAAGATGATCACAATGCCCCTTAAGAACGACAGCGACACAAAAGAATGCACCCACGAAAAGCTCACGCGGATCAAGATCTATGCTGTAGAGATCACGGAGGCGATCCTTTTTGTAAGCTTCGTATTGGTCTGGTTGGCGAAGGAACTCAAGAGCTTGTTCTAGTCCGACCGACGGGTCGCTAACCTAGCGAAAACCCGATAAGCAGTCCCGAGGGTGCCTCGTTCAAGCTTCGCTTGGGCGGGGATTTTCGGCGTTAGCCGCACCCAATGACGTAGGAGAAAATCCAGTTCGCTCTCTCGCATTACTATGGGAACCGGAGGCTTCCCGCATGTTCACCCCACACCCCATCGGATTTATCAGCAGCCCCTATAACACCAAAAGCGACATTCCCAAGGGCCTTGGCGCTAAACACGATGCCGATGGTGTACTCAAGATCCTGCCCGAGTTTGAGCCGGGGCTCACCGACATTGAGGGCTTCTCGCATCTCATCGTCATCTGGGAGTTCGATCGCTTGAATGGATTCGAATTGCTCGCTACGCCGCCCTCCGACAATCGGCCGCATGGCGTTTTTGCCACCCGATCTCCGCGACGCCCGAACCCGCTTGGTCTGACCACCGTCGAGCTGCGCCGCCGCGAAGGCATCGAGCTCCATGTTCGCGGAGTCGACATGCTCGATGGAACACCAATTCTTGATATCAAACCCTATCTGTCTAGCATCCCGTCCGAAAAGCTACGCCGCGGATGGCTAGCCGAGGCTGAGGCCCGACAGAAGTGACGACTCGCGAACTAACCCATCGCCGTATCTGGAATTCCTGTGCGCGCTCTGTGGATATCCAGCCGCTAAGTGCTCCCGCGGCATTGATTTAAGGGCTGTGTGGGCCCACTGAAATTTTCCTAGCCCTTTTTCCGACATGCACCATTGTTCTGTAATTGACCCCGGAATCTCCCGCGCGTAGATTCGTTCCACACTCCAGCCGCAATAAAGTTCTTGATCGAGAAGGGCGATCCGCCAAATTGTGGAAAAGCAGGCATAAACCCGGCATCTCAGCCGTTAATTGCTTGAGATACAATATGTAGGGTTATCCTATTGACAGGCCCCATATACGGGCGTACTGTTTGACATCCCAGCTACAAAAACTGCTCTCGGAATGAGAATTCCCGGGTTCATAGTTCTAGGGCAGGCGAGGAGCTCCCATGGTCGATCTATCCGAGTTGGTGAACGAATCTTTAGCGAGACATGGGGTCCAAACCAGCCTCGACCATCGCCGCCTCCAGTGGTCGAAGTGGTTTCGCTGCGAATCCAGCTTTAGCGTATTGCTTGCTCCCAGCAAGCCGGGAATTTTTGCATTAGGCGAAGAAATCATCGCAGCCGGACAGGTCGC
>JAOAPG010000205.1 GCA_025462785.1 Acidobacteriaceae bacterium | reverse complement strand
CATGTGCTTCACGAATGTTCATGATTACCTTCCGAAATGCAGCAGACCGCGATAATAGGCCCACATCAGAATTGCAACGAGGACAATGATTCCCCATTCGATGGCTAATCGCGTTGTGCTTTTCTTTTTCGGTACGAGCATGAACTTACGATAACCTACTTACTTATTTGTGTCAAGTGAATAGTCGTGGACATATTCACGAAGCGAAACCATAGGACGGCCCTCAGGAACGTTGCAGCCTTTTATGTGCAAAGCATTGCGCTCAGGAAAAGATTTGCACATTTGCTTACGGTTGCAGACAAAATCGTGGCGAAATGCCCAAGTCTTATTCGCCGGGTTTGTCCGTCGAGCGCATCTTCCACATGAGCTGCCTTAAAATGCCTAGCCAGGTCTCCACGTCGCGTGCAGGCAGTTGGAGGCGATTGACCAGGCGGCGGACCTTTTCATTAGTCGAGGCTGCAGGATTCACGTATCCACTGGCATGCAATGCTTCGATCAATTGGACCGTCATGCGCTCGATCTCAGCTACAGTAGCTGGCGTGTCGTCTTGAAGATGTTCCCTCTCCTTGCCCCGTCTCCCTGAGCTCGGAATTTCCGGCGGCTGTGGCAGCAGGCCCTCAGGATCGCGTATGAGCTCATACAAACAGATTCCCACTGCCTGTCCCAGATTCATCGAGATATGATCTTCCCGGCTGGGAATGCGCATCAGCCAGTGACAGTGGCTTAGATTTTGATTAGTGAGTCCAATTTTTTCCGATCCAAACAAAATGGCAACTTTACCAAAACGCAGATGTTCCCGAATCACGGTGCCGCCGGTTTCCAGCCTTTTCAGCGAATGATGCAAATGCCGCTCGCCAACGGCGGTAGTTCCAACCACGAGTGTGCAGTCGGCTACGGCGTCGGCAACATTCTCGTACTCCTCCGCACTCGCGAGCACCGCCGAAGCGCCTACCGCGGAACGTGCGCCACGAAAAGCTGGTTCCCACGGATGCACCATGCGCAGACGCATAAATCCAAAATTGCTCATTGCGCGGGCAGCGGCACCGATATTAAGAGCATTGCGCGTCGAGACCAGAACAACGCGCAAACGGTCGAGTTCGTCAAGGGTGGGCAAGAACAATTATTCTAAGGCCACGAAGTAAATTGAAGAAGGGATCACGTTTGCAATTGCTCTAGCAAATCATTTCGATCATTGACGCTTGGTGATTCGGCTTCCGGATAGATAATAAAACGGCATGCTGATTACCCGTAAGAGTTCGATTCAAGGCAAGGGACTGTTCACGGACTCTCCCCTCCGCGCTCGTCAAAAAATTGGAGAGTTCAGCGGTGAGCGCATCTCCATCCGCGAAGCTAGAAAACGCGCCAAGGGGGCCAAGCGGATCGCCATTGTGGAAGTCAGCGACACCGTCGCCCTCGACGGGACCCGTCGTGGAGGACCGTTTTCTTTCATCAACCATTCTTGCAATTCGAACGTTTTCATCCGTATCGCTTATGGAAGAGCTGAATTCTATGCCAAAAAGAAGATCAAGGCGGGAGACGAGCTTACGTGCGATTACGTAGATTCGCACCACGACGGAACATTGCCATGCCGCTGCGGATCGATTAAGTGCAGAAAATTCATCTGAAGAAATGCGAAGTTTTCCACGACTTTGCCGCCCCGCTTCTTGGCGGCTAGCTCTCGATGTAGGCAGAGTCAATTTTTTGAACCACAGTATTGACGTCCTCACATTCTAAGTTCGACTTTGGTCGGGATTAGCTCCATCTGAGCATTCACGCACAGATCGGTCCCGTCTGGTTGGACTGAGCGCCGTGTATCATCACCACGTGGACGGTGTTGCAGCTTTCGTATTAGCCGGCGGGAAAAGCAGTCGTATGGGGACTGACAAAGCTTTTCTGAAGCTTGGCGGTGTGACGCTCCTTGGGCACGCACTGGATCTCGCGAGGAGCGTAGCTGTGAGAGTATGCATTGTCGGAGATAAGGCGAAGTTCAGCGCGTTCGGCGACATAGTCGAAGACGTTTATATAGACTGTGGTCCACTTGGCGGGATTCAGGCAGCGCTCGCTCACACAACAGCTGAACTAAATTTTATCCTTGGGGTTGATTTGCCTTTTGTCGATCAAGCGTTCATAGAATATTTGTTTACCCGTGCTCACAACGCGGCCGCAGTGGTCACGGTTCCTCGCACTGGATCAGGTTTCCAGCCGCTGTGTGCGGTGTACCGGAAGGAGTTTGCTGGAGTTGCGGAGAAATCACTGCTGGCTGGACGGAATAAAATCGATTCGTTGTTCGCGGAAGTTTCGACAGAATTGATCAGCGAAGAGGAATTGCTGACAGCAGGCTTTTCAGCTGACATGTTCCGGAATTTGAATACTCCTGCGGATTGGGAGCAGGCCAATATAACATTGAAATAGACGATTGCACGCGGATCAAAGTGACGGACGAACTCGAGAAAATCGAACAACAAACTTCCCTCCAAAACAGAGAGGACGAGAAGCCTGGGCCGTACATTGAATTCAAGCATGTCTTCAAGGCCTTTGGAGAGAAACGTGTGCTTGAAGATGTCAGCTTCACAGTGATGCCGGGTGAAACGGTCTGCATATTGGGACGCAGCGGTGTCGGGAAATCCGTGACCTTGCAAAACATTATGGGATTTCTGAAACCGGATTCTGGCCGCATAGTCGTGGCGCATGAAGACGTTACGGACTACCCTGACCGAGAAATGGAGCGCATTCGCAAGAAAGTCACCATGGTCTTTCAGAATGGTGCCCTGTTTGATTCACTTACTGTAGGGGAGAATGTTGCGTTTCCATTGCGAGAGCGAAAAGACCTAAATGAAGAACAGATTCTGCAAATCGTCGATGGACTGCTGGAAATGGTTGGTGTGAAGGAGATGCGCGATCTCTTGCCCTCTGATTTGTCTACAGGGATGAAACGTTCCGTGGCAATAGCGCGTGCCTTGTCGGCCCAGCCCGAGTGTGTGCTTTACGACGAACCGACCACTATGGTGGATCCCCTAATGGCGCAGTTGCTCGGCGATCTCATCAAGCGGCTAAAGATTCAATTGAACCTGACCAGCGTCGTCGTTACTCACGACATGCGATTAGCCAAGAAACTCGCCAACAAGGTAGTGTTCCTGCATGAAGCCAAAGTCTTGTTCTTCGGGACGTATGCTGAGATGGAGAAGTGCAAGGAGCCGATCGTGCAGGAGTTTTTGCAGTTGGATGAGCTGCAGTTATTGGCGTGAAACCGGAGATCCTACAAAGTTCTCAAATCTGAAAGAAGGTCTTTGACCTGCTCATCGACTTTGAAAGCCTGCCGTCGTGCCGTCTCATAGAGCTCCTGAAGCGCTTGTGGGCTTACACCTGCGATTCCATCTGTCACTCGTAAAAGTTAACGATCAGATGAGTCTTTTACCGTCTGACTAGGCCCGCCCGCCGTGCTCATTTCCCCAGGAATCCGTGCTCGTATAAGGTATAAGGAGTAGACTTCGCTTGCCCTTTATTGCCGCAACAAGAGCGTCAGAAACTGTTGGTTCCCAAGGAATGCGACCTTGCTTCGTCAAAAGCAGTATCTGGTTAAACAAAGCTACAGCTTGTAAATCTTCCATGCCCCTACCTTCTTGTCCACTTCCCGCAATGCGACGCCGTACTCTTCGGCGAAAACAGTGGGCACCTCTCTGCAAAATCTAGCCACTGCGGTTTTATCTCTGCTACTAAGCTCGGCGATCGGAGCCTTGCCAAGTAGATCGTGCACCAAATGAAGTTGCTGCCTAATGTTGAGCAATCGATTCCTGGACGGTTCTGAGAGTTTTACATCCTATCTAGCTGTTATATAGCTGGTAGCAGCGATTAATTCGCCAATACGAATCGTCGCCAATCCCGGCTTTTCGGAGCGGCGGATATAGACAGTAATCTCGGAAGCGGTCTTGCCGGCATTATTCATGTCCTCACTGAGTGAACGCGTTAGGACAAAATCTTGCGCTTGTTTCGCCGCCTTTGAAGCCCTTCTGGAAAAGATAAAGGCGAGAAAGCTAAACAGCAGGCCCGCGACACTTGCGATGTTGCCCCAGTTTTGCGAGAGAAATCTCTGCATAACTTTGCTAAATCGAATGGGCCTGTTCTGCTTGAAGGATTGTAGTCCTTCAAAAACCTTCGCGCGTTAATCTTTCTATAGTGATCGAGTGGGTGCCTAGTTCTGGCCGCATCATATTCTCCACGTACTTCGCAATCATGTCGACTTCCAGGTTCACTGGATCGCCACGCTTGAGGGATTTCAGATTTGTCATCTCTGCTGTGTGAGGAATGATCGCTACCGTCACTGCGGTTCCTTCTATGCTGGCGACCGTCAGGCTGATTCCTTCGATGCACAAAGATCCTTTGTGAGTTACATAGCGCGTTATCTCGGGCGGAATCTCGATGCGGAGCAGATAGTCTTCCGCGCCGGGAAGTTTTTCTAAGCCAAGGAATTTTCCCGTCCCATCCACGTGACCTTGCACGATGTGTCCGCCAAATCGGCCATTCGCTTGCATCGGAAGTTCGAGATTCACGAGCGCGTTTTTCTTGATGCGGGAAAGAGAGGTGCGCTTCCACGTTTCTTCGGCAAGGTCGGCGGCGAAAGACTTGGGCGTGATCTCGATCGCAGTGAGGCAGACTCCGCTTACGGCGATGCTGTCGCCCTTTTTTAACTCTTTCGGGAGCCGGGATGCTGCAATGGTGATGCGGCGCTCGCCTTTGTCATTGGTTACGCGAGTGACGGTTCCGACTTCTTCAATGATTCCGGTGAACATTGTGCCTTTCGGACGTTG
>JAOAPG010000174.1 GCA_025462785.1 Acidobacteriaceae bacterium | reverse complement strand
CTTGGATTCTTCGGTCATTTCTTCTAATGTCGGCATAGTCGGCCCGAGTGGTACGCGTTACGGACGATTGCTGGTTCAGCTCTCCTAAACACTGATGAGCACATTCACAGCCAAGTTGCTTGTAAATGTCCTATGTCGTTGATAATTCCTGCCATAGCCCCTTAACATTCCCTAAAGCTAGCCCTGTACTTCTGCTGGAATTAGATGCTTAGCTCAGCTAAAGGTCACTCCGGTAAAAATTGTACTCTTGTTTACTCTGTCTATGACAATCACCATCGTTGTCGGGTGAATCCTGTAAGCAAACCGCTAGTTCTGCCTGGCGTTAATGGACAGTCTCTTTCCCCTCTCCCTATAATGAAAGAAATCAACTATTTGGAGATGCCAACCGAGTGCCGCTCGACCTAAAATCCACGATTAATCTGCCGAAAACCGATTTCCCCATGAAGGCTAATCTGCCCCAAAATGAGCCAAAAACTTTGGCCCGCTGGGAGCAGATGAATATCTACGAGCGGATTCGTGAGTCGCGGCGGCGGTTTCCCGTTTACGTCCTTCACGATGGCCCGCCTTATGCGAACGGGCCGATCCACCTGGGCCACGCGCTTAATAAATGCCTAAAAGATTTCATAGTCAAGTCCAAAAGTATGGCCGGATTGGACGCTCCCTACATCCCTGGATGGGACTGTCACGGCCTGCCCATCGAGATCAAGGTGGATCAACAACTCGGCGGCAAAAAGTTGCAGATGAATCCCACGGATGTGCGCCTGGCTTGCCGCAGGTATGCGGAAAAGTTCCTCGATCTGCAGCGTGAGCAATTTAAGCGGATCGGTGTTTTTGGCCGCTGGAACCGTCCCTATTCAACCATGGATCCGCAATATGAGTCCGTGGTGCTGGCGACTTTTTACGCATTCTTCGAGAAAAAATTCGTGTACAAGGGCCTGCGATCAGTCTATTGGTGCATTCACGATAGGACCGCCCTTGCCGAGGCTGAAGTCGAATACGAAAATCACACGAGTCCGACGATCTGGGTCAGATACGGGTTAAAAGATGATCCAGCCAAATTGGATCCGGCTCTAGCCGGCAAGAAGGTTTACACCATTATCTGGACTACCACCCCATGGACAATTCCTGCGTCCATGGCGGTCGCATTCCATCCTGATGAAACTTATTTGGCAATGGAAGGCAGCACTCCGGGTGAAGTGTACATCGTGGCCGAGAAACTCTGGCCAGTGGTTGCGGAAAAGACACAATTGGGCAAGACGTCCGATGGCAACACTAAAACGACCGTTCTGGCTCGGTTCCCCGGCAGGAAACTGGAATATACAAATTTCCAGCATCCGTTTCTCGACAGAAATGTTCTAGGTGTAAATGCCGACTACGTCACCATGGACCAGGGAACCGGCGTCGTGCACACCGCGCCAGCCCACGGAGCCGAGGATTTCATCACCGGTACAAAATACAAGCTTGATCCCACATGCGACGTGGATGCTGGCGGACGTCTTCGCAATGGACTGCCGGAGTACGACGGCCTGCAAGTCTTCAAAGCTAATGGCGCAATCGTCGAACTGCTGAAAAATCGCGGAGCGCTTCTACATACCGAACCGCTGCAGCATTCCTATCCGCATTGTTGGCGCTGCCACAATCCCATTATTTTTCGTGCCACTGAGCAATGGTTCATCTCCATGGAAACTCCCATGGACGGCGGGACCCTGCGCAGCCGCACGCTCGACGAGATCAAAAAAGTAAAGTGGGATCCGGCATGGGGAGAGGAGCGCATCTCGAACATGATCGCGACTCGTCCCGACTGGTGTATTTCGCGTCAGCGCATCTGGGGAGTTCCGATTGCCGTATTCCTATGCGAAGGTTGCGGCAAGCCAATGAATGAGCCCTCCTTTAATCGCAAGGTCATCGAGTTATTTGCGAGGTCCGGGGCCGACGCGTGGTACACGCCAGAAGCAGACGCATTGCTTCCGCCCGGAACAAAGTGCCCGCATTGCGGTGGAACTGGATTCAAGAAAGAAACTGACATTCTGGACGTCTGGTTCGAGTCAGGTTCGAGTTACTTGGCGGTGCAGGGAAACGAACAAGGTTTCCCCTGGCCTGCCGACTTGTACCTCGAGGGTGGCGATCAATATCGCGGATGGTTCCACTCTTCCCTGCTCTGCGCGATGGGTACGAAGGGGAGCGCTCCGTATGCGATGGTGGCGACAAACGGTTGGACGCTCGATGAACAGGGCCGAGCCATGTCGAAGTCGCTCAACAATGGTGTGGATCCGGTAGACATCGCGAATCGTATGGGCGGGGAAATCGTCCGTCTTTGGGTCGCATCGGTCGACTTCCGCGAAGACGTGGCTTGCTCCGAAAATCTGATGCAGAGGGTCGCAGAGAATTACCGAAAGATCCGCAATACCATCAAGAACATACTCGGGAATTTATACGACTTCCAGCCCGACCGCGATGCAGTGCCGTTCGAGAAGATGGAAGCCTTCGATCAATACATGCTGCGGCAGACGGTTGCTATGGCCGCAGATGTTACGCGCTGGTACGAGGAGTTTGCTTTTCACAAAATCTATCAGCGGGTGAATTACTTCTCTGTGGTCGAACTCAGCGCGTTTTACTTTGACGTACTAAAGGACCGTCTGTATACCTACGCTCCGAATTCACTTGCGAGACGCTCGGCCCAAACCGCAATGTGGCGAATCGGAGAAGCTTTAGTTCGCCTGCTCGCTCCCATTACCAGCTTCACGTCTGAGGAAGCTTGGGGCTACTTGCCTAAGGTGGAGGGACGTCCCGACACCGTGCACCTGACCAGGTTCCCTACAGCAGAAGAAATTCTGGGAACGAGTACTCCGATCAACGATGCAAGGCAATTAGAAGAGTGGAGCACATTACGTTTGGTCCGCGAGCAAGTGCTTAAGGCCCTGGAAGAGGCGCGAAACGCCAAACAAATCGGCGTCGGCTTAGAGGCTCAAGTCACGTTGACAGCTCCAGCACCGGTCTTCTCTGTGCTGGCGCGATACAAAGAGCAGCTTCGATACTTATTCATTGTCTCGGCCGTAACGCTGGAGCAAAGCGCGTCAGGAAACGGATCGTCACCTGGAGTAAGCATCCAAATCAGTAAAGCCGAAGGAAAGAAATGTGAGCGTTGCTGGAACTATTCCACTCACGTTGGCGAGGATCCTGAGTATTTAACCGTGTGCGAGCGTTGCAGCGCCGTACTCAAAGAGATCGAAGCCTCAGCGGCGCACAAGTAATCTAAAAAAACTGACCATATTATAAGAATGACCAATTTTTACGCCATGCGCAGATTTCACTTCGTGATCGCCCTTTTTATCGTGCTGCTCGACCGTGTAGCGAAGTGGACTGTCGCAAAAGATATCCCGCTCCATGAGAGCATCAGGCTCATTCCGCATTTCTTTTACCTCACT
>JAOAPG010000166.1 GCA_025462785.1 Acidobacteriaceae bacterium | reverse complement strand
GGCTTTACTAAGTAATTTGGCGCACAAGCGGTTCGCGGCCCCCAGGTTTCTCGTGAACAGCATGTGCAAACCCGGTTAGTAGCGGCCATTTTCCGCTACCTTAGCACTCCCCTTAGGCCTTTAAAAGTTGACGACGAAGCTTTCCGGTGAGGCCGTCCCTCATCAGTGTGCCGAATGCGTGGTACCCGTAATTGTTTTGGGTGGCGGCGTCACAGCTGCCGCGGTACTCACGTTGCTGGCACAGGCAAAAATTCCGAGCTACGCGATTGTGCCGTCCGGGGACTTCGTCCGAAGATCTCGCTGGCACCGGGAGCTGCCTGCATCAGCCCTAAGACCTTCCCTCGAAAATCTGGCAGCATTTCTCGACCAGCTTCCGTTAGACAGAGCGGTACTCATGCCGTGCTCCGATGATTGGGCCATGGCTGTCGCTACGCTACCCGAGAAGCTCTTAGCACGGTTTCCATCCAGTAACCCACAGGCCGAGACGCTAAACGTCCTCGTAGACAAATGGAGATTCGCGCAGGTGCTCGAGCGAGAAGGCATACTGCATCCTCGGACACACTTGCTTCGTTCTTTTCAAGAGCTCACGGATCTCTCCAGCGGTGAATTTCATGGCGCGATTTTGAAACCATTGTCCTCGGTAGAATTCGCTCAAAGGCACGGCGTGAAAGGCTTCATCGTGGAAAATCAAATCGAAGCACTGGCTGCGATGAGAAAAACCGAATTCCCGATCATGCTTCAGGAATTCATTCCTGGACCCCCGACTGCCGGATATTTCCTTGATGGATTTGTCGATCGTGAGGGCCGGCTTTGCGGCCTTTTGGCGCGTCAGCGTTTGCGAATGAGCCCGCCAAGGTTAGGGAACAGTACGCTCATGGTGACAGTTCCTTTGAACGAGGTATCGCGAGCAGCGGAAGCGCTCCAACATCTCCTTGGTGTACTCAAATATCGCGGAACATTCAGTGCGGAATTTAAGCGCGACGAGCGGGACCAACATTTTAAGCTGTTCGAGATCAACGGCCGTCCATGGTGGTATGTGGAATTTGCTGCGCATTGCGGCGTGGACGTATGCTCAATGGCTTATCAGGATGCTCTAGGAATTCCGGTCAACACGGTCGCGCAATATGAAATCGATCGTCGTGGCGTTTTCTTTGCGCACGACCTTCGCGCCTGGCGAGAGCAGCGTTCTGATGGCGCAAGCCTGTGGTCTTGGATTCAGCCCTGGCTCGGAGCTTATGCCACCCCGTTTCATTGGAACGACCCAGTGCCCGCTATTTCATACGTAGGGAAGTTGCTCAGGGACAATAAGGTCAAGCGTGCCCGCGAAAAGAGCGAACAAGTGCAGCAGCACACGACTACCGTTCCCGCCAAGTTTAAACCGACGTTCTAACGTAAATAAATCCCGTTTAGGTTACTCAGGAGTACCAGTTGGTCCTTTTCAGTTGACTGTAAACGTCGACAAAGGCAGACTCAGTATTAACAGATCCCCACTGAAAGCTCATTTTCTTGCTGGAGCAGTTGATGAACCACCTTGCCGCGTCATTGATCGTACAAGTTTGCCTTGCATTCGGACTCGCAGGGTTGTTCTGGCCAGAAAAACTGCTGCCGGTATTCGATGTGCTGATGTTTCCTTGGGCTTCGAGTTACCGCACGGTTCGGCTCCATAGCATTGGCGCGATTGCTGTTTCGGTGCTGCTGTTTGCCACGCTGTTGGGTCGATCATGATCCCCTTCGATCCCCGCACACGGTAGTTCGCGCGTGGACCGGGCTTCGATAATCGACTTTCCGCTCTACACCGCGATGTCGCAGGCTTTTAAAAGTTTAGAAGACAGAGCGGCGATGGGAATTCTCTCATTACCGAAATAGATGCTGCCATCCGCGCAGTACACTACCTTTGATAGCGTCCGATCGGCCTGCACGAGTCATGAGGATAGGGTGACGGACTTTGGGGAGTTAACGCTCACGCACCCGTAAGTTGCGAATTCGGCAGAATCGGGCAAGAGATTAGAGAACGCCCGTGGCAAGAACATGTTGTGACAGCCGCCCTCGGCTGTCCACCGCAAATAACTAATCTGTCATCCCGAGCGCCGCATGATCGTTCTCAAAGAGAACGATCATCCAGTCGAGGGACCCCTACATTCACACATATCCCAGCCACCGCCCGCGTTCGATGCAGCGACGGGCGTCCTCGTCCGCGAACACCAGTGACTCAGTGCCACCGGTTTCCGTCATCCGTCAGAAAGGCTATCTTCTCGATCCCCGTGGAATGAATAGCGTCCAAAACATCTTTCACCATGCCGAATCTGGCACGAGCATCCGCCTTGATGTAGATTTTTCGTTCGACGCTACGATCCTTTAGCCTCTCTAAAATCTGTGAGGACAGGTCCTCTGAACGAACCTTATCAGTTCCGAAATAGACGTTGACGTCACGGAGAATCGCGACTAACAAAGCGTCCTCTCGATTTACATCCGGGATAGGAATCGCACGAGAAGCGAGGGGAAGATAAATACTCACCGTACGACTAAATGGAGCAGCATCCGCGTACATTAAACAAACATCACGGCGAGGAGAACACCAGCCATGACGCTCGCGAAGCCGATGTGTCTATCTTGCCAAGCTCCGCCGATCGAAATCGTCTCCGCTTCATGCATTTCACCCAAGCCTATTCTCAAGCCCCGGCCGCTCTCTTGCTAGAGCACCCTCCTACTCCGTCCCCACTTCTCGATCCTTCGTCAGCAGCCCCACCTTATCGACTCCCGATTTGTTCGCGATATCGATCACTTTGGCTACGTCCTCAAAATCGATGTCGTCGTCTCCACGCACGAACGCCACTCGTTCCATACGCCCAGCGAAAATACCTTGCAATCGGTCATGCAAGTCCGTCCACTTCACGTTTTCGCTATTGATCTTAAGCGCTGGAGGCTGACCCTCCTGGGGTCCATTCCACCTGAATCACGATCGTGCTCTTCGGCGGCGGAGGCTCATTAGGACTCTTCGGCGGCTGCGGAATCTGCGTCTCGAAGCCTTTGGGCTTGTCCATCGACACGACCACCATGAAAACAATGATCAGCACGAGCAACACGTCGATCAGCGGAGTTACATTCATTTGAGGCCGGGCGAGCGTCCGCCTGCATTTGAGAAAGCCATAAAGTTTGCTCCTCGGCAATATCAATGCACGCGCGTGTCTGGATAGTTGGACACTCATACTGGTGTTTAAGTTCCAGCACCCGTAGGCTCGATTAACCGCTTAATACGTACCAATTCAGTCTTGCTTAATCTACGACGCGCAATCATTTCAGGTAAGTTCCTGGAACTGCATCTCGTAAACGCATTCGCCCAGTAAGTCGCAAAATATGAGTTTTCTTCACCGCTTTCACATTGCATTGCTGTTCCCCTTTGCTGTGCTGCTCTGCGCCTCGGCGCAAGACAACTACGAGATCCAGGTCTATGGCTCCGACCAAGTGGCTCCCAATCACACCATGGTCGAGCTGCACTCGAATTTCACAGTTGACGGCAGTAAAGAGGTTCATGAAGGTGTTGAGCCTAGCGAGCACGCGGTGCACGAAACTGTCGAAATCACGCAAGGCTGGACTGATTGGTTCGAGACCGGCTTCTACATCTTCACCGCCATTCAGCCGAATGGCGGGTGGGAATGGGTGGGTGATCACATTCGTCCCCGCGTCCGCGTACCCGAGAGTTGGAAGTGGCCGGTCGGTGTGAGCTTATCGAACGAGATTGGCTATCAGCGCCGTGCATTCTCGCCCGATACATGGACGTGGGAAATTCGCCCGGTTATCGATCGTAAACTCGGCCGCTGGTATCTAGCGTTTAATCCCACACTCGATCGTTCGTTTCATGGCGCCAGCGTGCACAAGGGTGTCGGATTTTCTCCCAACGCAAAAGTTGGATACGACTTCACCAGGCGGATCAACGGCGGCATCGAGTATTATGGCTCGTTAGGACCTATCACTGGATTCGATCCGTTAAGAGATGAGCAACAGCAGATTGTTCCTTCAATCGATCTTGATCTCGGTCCCAACTGGGAGTTCAATGCAGGCGTTGGCGTCGGCGTAACCGGCGGCACCGATCACCTGATCGTGAAGTGCATCATAGGCCGCCGCTTTTCGTGGAAGACGCACTAGGTTCTTCAAACTAAAATTTGTCATGCTGAGCGCAGCGTAATCGTTCTCTTGAGAACGATTACCAAGTCGAAGGATCCCTAACTCCGCCCACGAACTCTCACCTGGTTCCCTCCACAAATATCAGGCAAATGCTCTAGACTTCCCTGATGCCTTCACCTTCCGATTCCAGCCCTCTCGCACCAGGCCTCTACCTGGTTGCGACTCCCATTGGGAATCTGGAGGACATCACGCTGCGCGCCTTGCGCGTTTTGAAAGAAGCCGACTTCATCGCTTGCGAAGACACGCGTCAAACTCAAAAGCTGCTCAATCATTTCGGAATCACTACACGCACTACGAGTTATCACGAGCACAACGAAGTCGAACGCGCTCAGGAACTTGTCCGCGAACTGGAACAGGGAAAACGCATCGCCGTAGTAAGCGATGCAGGGATGCCTGGAATATCTGATCCTGGCTTTCGCTTGGTCGCTCTCGCAATTCAACACGGCTTGCCTGTGATTCCGATTCCAGGCGCGTCGGCATTTGTCTCTGCGCTGGTAGCCAGTGGCTTTCCCACGGACTCGTTTGCTTTCAACGGCTTTCTGCCCTCCAAGCGAGGGCAGCGGCGGCAAATTCTTGAAAGCTTAAAACACTCGCAACGGACGCAATCGTTCTATGAGGCTCCGCATCGAATCGTCGATGCGCTGGAAGATGTTGTCGAAGTGATTGGATCTCAACGACGGGTAGTTGTCGCGAGGGAAGTCACCAAGCTGTACGAAGAATTTTTGCGCGGCTCTGCGCAGGAAGTTCTCGAAAACTTGAAGGCTCGCGATGAAGTGCGCGGGGAGATCACTCTACTGATCGGGAAAGCTGAAGACTTCGAGCAGAACGCGTCTACGCCGAAGTTGAGTCTTAGGCAAAGGCTTCAGCAGATCATGGACGAAGAGATGCTGGACGAGAAAGCCGCGCTGAAGAAAGTCGCAAAGGAACTAGGAATATCAAAAAGCGAAGCTTACCGGGAATGGCAACGCAGTAAGTAAATTAATTTATAGCTTAAAGCGAGCTTTTCGCCACACTTCGATTTAAGCGAAATACGAAGTTGCCCACGACCTTCGGGGTAGCCTCGAACACTTGTCGCCCGGCAGGACTCGTCTAATCGCCATCAATAGCCATTCCAGCAAAGTAGCGGACTGTCCAAAATCATCCGAGCATCAGCAAACACTTGCCGCTCTTGAATAACTTAGAGATAACTTATTGGAATCAAAGCAATGAACGTTCTTCTCCGTGGCCTCTGTGTTCCCGGTGGTCAAAAACATCAACCAAAGAGATCACAGGGTTCACAGAGAACGAGTAACACCACAGAGGGCAGCGCTTCACGGTCACTACTTTCCCGCCAACTCCTGCTTCACTGCATCGCTCACAACTTTGCCGTCCACGCGTATCCCCGCGCCGGAGAATCTTGCCATTACGTTCTTCATCACCGTACCCATGTCTTTCATTGTGGGCGATCCCATCTCGGCGATGACGGCTTTTACTCCGGCGACGATCTGGTCCTCTCCTGCGGCTTTCGGCAAATAGCCTTCGATCATCTTGATCTCGGCGGCTTCTTTGTCGGCCATCTCCTGGCGGCCGCCCTTGGTGAATTGCTCGACGGAATCTTTGCGCTGCTTGATCAGCGTGCTCAGCACTTGCTGCGATTCTTTATCGTCGAGCGGCGCCATCTTTTCGATCTGGCGATTCTGGAGAGCGCTCTTGACCATACGCAAAGTCGAGAGGCGATGTTCGTCGCGGGCCTTCATGGCGTCCGTGATGTCTTTTTGGATCTGTTCGCTAAGGCGCATGGTTCGAACATTATAGCTTGTGAAATAGTGCTGAATCGATTTTGTTGATGGGTCCGATGCGAGATCCGCGTGCTTGCGAAGCAGGTTTCCGCGATAAACTAG
>JAOAPG010000165.1 GCA_025462785.1 Acidobacteriaceae bacterium | reverse complement strand
TTACAAAAGACGGGCATGGCCTCCCTCGGTGACCGCATCGAGCAGATCTGGTTCAACGCAGCGCAGGGATCGCGGTTGCCCGACGGCAGTGCCATCAGTTATCTCACCTGCGATAACCGCTTCCACTGCGACACGCTCTCTCCAGACGGTATGCATCCCGACCCCCAGAGCAAGTTCTCGCCCACGCATGCGGACGTAGCCGTCTGTTGCAATCCGAACGCTGCCAATGTCGCGCCTCTCTTTGTGCGCGGCATGTGGATGCGCGTCACGGATGGCGGTCTCGCGGCTTTGCTCTACGGGCCGTGCTCGGTTTCGACTACCGTCAACGGGGTGCGTGTGCAGATCGAGGAGACCACCAGCTATCCCTTCAAGAATGAGGTCGAGATTACCGTGCAGGTCGAGCGTGAAATCGAGTTCCCGCTGCTGCTCCGCGATCCGAGTTGGTCCCACGGCACCTCGGTCTCGTCCCCGGGGGCCGTCATTCGCCGCGAAGGTGGGTATTGGATCGTGACGCGTAAGTGGAAGGCCCCCGCGATCGTCACCCTCGAGTTTCGGCCCACTGTGCGCGAGGTCCTCGCCACCAACGGCGAGGTGGCGCTTCAACACGGTGCCTTGCTGTTTGCGCAGCGAATCGAGGAGCACAAAACCGTGACGAAAACCTATCCCGTAAAAGGCTTTGAAGATACAACTTACTTGCCGATGCCGGGAAAATACGAAGCGTTCGTGCTGCCGGCATCCGCCCGCTGGCGCGGATTCGGGCTAAAACCTGTCTATTTGACCCAGGGAACAAATTTGCTGCGTCCCTTTGATGCGCCGGTGATCACGCTTCAAGGGACGCTGCCGCGCAAGGCAGACCGCTCAGAGATTGCGGTCACCTTGGTGCCCATCGGGAACGCCCCAATTCTGCGCCGCGCAACGTTTCCGATTGCCCCCTAGCAACTTTAACTACAGTTCTATTATGGAGAGGTTCGTGCTCTTGCTGTGCTGCCTCCTCACGCACGGTGCCGATGAGCCGCGCGCGACCCTCGCCCTTCAACGGGAAGACCGCGAGAAAATCGGTCCTGTCGAGCGCGACATGCAATTCGCCGTTCATGGTGTCTCCACTCGCTTCTCCATCCGCCCCGTAGAAGAGATGTGCGACCTCCCCGCCCGGAAAACCCGGCATGACCGACATGATGATCATCCGTATGATCATCATTCACATAGGAGGTGCGTGACCATCGTCCCAACAGGCCAGCCTAAGTCTCTGGATGGAAGGACAAAAGGAGCAGGGATAGGGACCCGGGCTCGGGTGCACCTCTTGGGAAGGAGGGCCGAACCTCTGAAAATGCAATACCCTCAAGGGATTAGCACGGTAGGCTTGTAAATGTACGGCACTATTTGCTTGTAAATATACAGCATGATATGCTTGTATCCGTACAGCACCAAATGCTTGGAATCATTCGGAACGCCGGTCCTTATTATGCCACCACCGAACGAAAAACTCGCCGAATCTCTCGCAGTCCTGCATGAGCTACAGAAAGGTGGGCGACGGGTATTCCGGTCAGATGACCTGACCCGTACCCATCGGGAACGGCTTCTACAGAACGGGTTCCTCCAGGACGTGATGAGGGGCTGGGTTATCTCGTCCAGCCCAAGCGCGCGCGCCGGCGACAGCACACCATGGTATGCCTCGTTCTGGGAATTCTGTGCGCGGTATTGCAACGAGCGCTTTGGCGACGAGTGGCATTTGTCTCCCGAGCAGTCGATTCTCTTGTACGCCGAAAACACCGTCATTCCTATACAAGTCGTGGTGTATAGCCCGAAAGCAACGAACCACACGACGGAGCTGCTATTTGGCACGTCGCTGTACGACCTGAAACAGGCCGACATGCCCGCGGCGGCGGACGTTTCGGTGAGGCACGGGCTGCGTTTGTTTTCACCGGCGGCGGCACTCGTGAAAGCCCCGGAGGCATTCTTTCACCGCAATCCGATCGAGACACAAGTCGCGCTCTCAAGTCTTGCGGATGCCGCCGACATGCTGCGCAACCTTCTGGATGGCGGTCGAACGGTGAAGGCCGGGCAGATCGCAGGCGCATTCCGCCGCATCGGCAGGCCGGAATTTGCAGACGAGATCGTCAAGACCATGAAGCGGGCAAGCTACGATGTCCGAGAATCCGACCCGTTCGCGCCGGAACAAACGTTTGGCGCCTTGGCACCAGCAGTGTCGCCGATTGTCGGCCGTATTCAGGCAATGTGGGAGACGATGCGGGGCGTTGTCATTGACAGTTTCCCAAAGGCGCCCGGTCTTCCCAAAGACAGGAAGGAATATCTCGGTTTCGTCGACGATATCTACAAGAGCGATGCCTACCACTCACTGTCAATGGAGGGTTACAGCGTGACGCCGGCATTGGTCGACAGAGTGCAGCGTGGAGACTGGAACCCGGATCATCATGGTGATGACCGCAAGAACCGCGACGCGCTGGCGGCGCGCGGCTACTGGCAGGCTTTCCAGGTTGTAAAGGCGTCAGTGGCAGAAATCATCGCAGGCGCCAATCCCGGCGCGCTGGCACGCACCGCTCACAAGGACTGGTATGGCGAACTGTTCCAGCCTTGCGTGACTGCTGGCCTGATTCCTGCAACGGCCCTGGCGGGCTACCGAAATGATGCCGTGTATCTGCGCACGTCGCGCTATGTGCCGCCGCGGTGGGAAGCCGTGCGTGACGCCATGCCGGCATTGTTCGATCTCCTCGAAAGCGAAACCGATCAGGGCGTTCGCGCCGTTCTCGGGCACTGGCTGTTCGGCTACATCCATCCTTATCCCGACGGCAACGGACGCATGGCGCGGTTCTTAATGAACACAATGCTCGCATCGGGCGGATATCCCTGGACGGTCATTCGGGTTGAAGATAGGGATGCTTATCTCGCGGCGCTTGACGGCGCCAGCATCGACGCGAACATCGCGCCGTTCGCTTCATTCATTGGGGACCGGGTGCAATGGTCTATGAAGCAGGCATCCGCGAAACATCACGCGACGCGTTAAGACGAGCTTCGGACTACTCAGGAAGCTTTACTGCAAACCTCATTGAGGTCAACTAGTAGGTGATGGCCATTGGCACAAAGCCATTGTTTCGCCCGTTCTGTTTCCGGACAGAGGCTTCGCACTGTCAGCCAGAATTCTTGGGAATGGTTGGGGACAGCAGGATGCACCGTTTCGTGCGTCATTAGGTATCTGAGAACTGTTTCCGGCGCCATAATCAAACGCGAGTTGAATGAGAGGTTCTGCAGAAGAGAACAGTTCCCCCACTTTGTACGTTGGCCCATGATTAGGACTTTACCCGGTTGACGCTTCAGCTTCGTGGTGACGGGTCAAGATGTCCCTCTATTGCGCTTCGCGTTTCCTTGCGCAGCCAGTTTTCCAGAGATCTCGCGGGAGGAGTAGCGGACCTCTTGCTGCGAAGGATCGTTATTCGGTCGACGTCGTGAATAATGCGGTTGGCACCTGAACGATCGGCGATCTTCTTCAATCTCCAAGTGGATTGGTTCACCGCGGAAGAGAACCTTGCCTGCTATGTGGTGTCCTGGTGTTCGATAAGTTGGGAAATCTGTATGGGACGACGGAGGTGGGAGGCGTTTACCGCGGAGGAGTGGCTTTCTGAGCGTGACAAGAATGTATTGTCCTTGCGCCAAAGCCGTCGTCATCAAATGTATGTTGCCCTTTGATCGTAAAGCTCTCCATCGTATGAGATTGCGAACCTTTCTTACTATGGAAACCTGTGCGCTTGATGCGCATGCAAAACCTGTCGATATTGGGATTCTCGCTTTGTGACAACCTGCCCAGAGAAGAAACCATCGAAGCCGCTATCATTGCTCTGAATGAGGTAGTCATGAAGGCTGGTCTGATCTTTGTCTCTCTGGCGCTGGCTTTCACCCTTTCTTCCTTTGGTTCGACTGTCCCTGCCGTAGCGGTGCTTTCTCCCGCGGCAGTCGGTTCTGGATCACCCAATACTACGAACTTTCGAGGTCCTGCTCCGATTCACTATGTTGCCTTCGCCACAAGTCCGGACTGCGCCTCCGGGATCTCTTCCCTGCAGATTTATACCGCTACCGGAGTGCTTGCATACTCAACCCGTTCCAGTTTCTTGGATGTGCAATTGCCTTTGTCGCCAGGTTTCTACAACACCCAAATCAAAGCCTGGGATAATTGTGGCGGGGTCAGCTCCGCATATGTTCAGGACTATATCCAGAGTAGCAGCGGAAAGATCCTCGTAAACCAGCCGATTTCGAATTTTGCATACGCGCCGGGACCCATATATTTTAGTGCGGCGGCGTCAACCTCTTGCCCCAAGGGTGTAGCCGCAATGGGAGTCTACACCGCACCTCATCACAAAGTGTTAGGGCAACAGGGAAACGTTCTCAACCAGGGAGTGGCGCTCTCTGCGGGAACTTATAACGTCGTAGTTGAGGAATGGGACAATTGTGGCGGAGCCGCAACCACTCCAATCACGTTGGTTGTGAATGATAATGGCTTTCCCGGTAATGTTCAGTATGCGTATATTCCCGACGCCTCGAACGTCACTATCGATGGATTTTACAT
>JAOAPG010000129.1 GCA_025462785.1 Acidobacteriaceae bacterium | reverse complement strand
ACCAGTTACAAAGAACTCTATCGCGATGGCAATGATTCCGACCGCTGGAACATGCTGCATCCGGGAGAAAAGCCTCACGTCCCGTTCGTAGCGCAGTCTTTAAAAGATGCACCGGGGGTTCTGGTCGCGGCATCGGATTACATGAAGGTTCTACCCGAATCCATTGCGCAGTGGTGCCCAAGGCCGCTCGTAGCTTTAGGAACCGATGGCTTCGGACGCAGCGAGGGACGTGTGGCGCTTCGTGATTTCTTCGAAGTCGATGCCAAGCACATCGTGCTCGCGACCTTGAATGCTCTGGCACGAGAAAAACAGATCAAGCCCGACGTCGTACAGAAAGCAATTAAAGACTTGGGCATTAATCCGGAGAAAGTGAATCCGGCCATAGGCTAGTCGCGCGAACACTACGCTCGCACCGGGAGTGTTGCTACGCGAAGGCGGTCTTCCGGGCCTAGCTTTGCCGTCGTATCCCGTAAACAAAGAGTTTCAGACCATAAGGGAGAAACAGTTCAGTGAGAGAATTCAAGCTACCGGAACTCGGCGAAAACATTCACCAGGGCGACCTGGTTCGGCTTATGGTCTCGGCCGGTGCCAGCATCAGTGAAGGTCAGCCGATAATGGAACTTGAGACCGATAAAGCGGTTGTCGAAGTTCCGTCGTCCGTGAGCGGCACCATTAAAGAAGTTCGCGTTAAAGAAGGCGAAAAGATAAAAGTTGGGCAGGTGATCTTCACGTTTGAAAATGGTGCGGGCGCCAAGGCGAAAGCCGCGGAGCCAAAAGCCCAGCCGGTTGCGGCACCCTCCTCCCCGAAGGTAGAAAAGCCTCTCGCTCAGCCGAAGGAAAGTAAACCAGAATCGAAGCCGCAAGCCCAGCAATTCGTCGAGCGTCGTGCTTCCACCACTCCCGGACCGAACGAGTTCAAGCTGCCCGAGCTTGGCGAAAATGTGCATCAGGGAGATCTCGTCCGCCTGATGATTTCTCCTGGCACAAAAGTTTCCGAAGGTCAGCCCGTGATGGAACTCGAAACCGATAAGGCGGTCGTGGAAGTTCCGTCTTCGGTTACCGGTGTGGTGAAGGAAGTCCGCGTCAAGCAAGGTGAGAAGGTTAAAGTCGGGCAGATTATCTTTACGCTCGAAGGCGGAGCGTCGGCCCAGCAGCAGAAACACGTTCCGATGGAGCATCCTTCGGAGCAGGATGGAGCCCGGCTTTCCTTCCAGGCTGCCATGCAGGCTGAGGGAAAGCCGGAAGAGCAAGTGCTTCCACCCGATCCTCCACAAACCAGGCCAGCCGATTTTGCAATGCCGCGGCAACTCGATAAAGTCGCGGGCAGCGAACATCGCGAACCGGTTCCGGCTGCGCCGCATGTGAGGCGGTTGGCTCGCGAGTTGGGTGTCGATATTCATAATGTGAAAGGAAACGGCCCAGGTGGCCGCATCAGCGAAGACGACGTGAAGGCGTACGCGAAATCGTTACTAGCTACGGCGGCCACGGCGGCCCACTCCCCCCGAGTCGGATTCGCGCAGCCCACGCTTCCTGATTTTTCGAAGTGGGGAAAAGTCGAAAGAGTTTCGATGCGTGGTATTCGCCGCAAGACGGCCGAACATCTCTGGCAAGCCTGGAACACCATTCCTCACGTCACCCAACAAGACAAAGCAGACATCACCGAGCTGGAGCAGTTGCGAGCGAGATTTGCTCCCAAAGTAGAAGAAGCCGGTGGCAAGATGACAGTCACCGCGATCGCGCTAAAGGTCTGTGCCTCGGCTTTGAAAGTGTTCCCGCAATTTAATGCCAGCATCGACATGGAAAAAGAGGAGATCGCCTACAAGCAGTACATCAATATCGGCGTAGCTGTTGATACGGATCGAGGCTTGTTGGTCCCGGTGATCCGCGATGTGGATAAAAAGAACATCGTTGAATTGGCTGCTGAATTGACCCAGGTCTCCCGCAAGGCAAAAGACAAGAAGCTGACAACGGCCGAGATGGAAGGCGGAACTTTCACGATTACGAATCTCGGCGGAATCGGGGGCACGGGATTTTCACCGATCGTGAATTATCCGGAAGTAGCGATTCTCGGCCTCTCCCGTTCCAGCATGGAGCCGGTGTGGATCAACGGAAAGTTCGAGCCGCGAAGAGTGATTCCGCTCTCGCTTTCTTACGATCATCGCCTAATCGACGGAGCCGATGCTGCGCGGTTCCTGCGCTGGATCGCGGAAGCTTTCGAACAGCCGTTCCTGTTGTCAGTTCAGGGATGAGATTCCGAAATCAAATACAGAGCCATCGTATTCGAAAAAATTAAATGCCTGAAAATTCGACCTTGCAAATTGCAGTCATTGGCGGAGGCCCTGGTGGCTACGCCGCCGCCTTTCTCGCCGCAGACCTCGGAATGAAAGTTACGCTTATCGATCAGGAAGTCAATCCTGGTGGTGTGTGCCTCTACCGCGGCTGCATTCCCTCCAAAGCCCTGCTGCATGTGGCCAAGCTGATCGACGAGTCGCGTCACGCCAAGAATTGGGGCATCGAATTTGGCGACCCCAAGATCGATGTAACACGCCTGCGGTCTTTCAAAGAAGGCGTGGTGAATAAACTCACTGGCGGATTGGGCCAGCTCTCGAAGCAGCGGAAGGTCCAGTACATTCAGGGCAAAGCTTCGTTCGAGAACTCGAACACTCTTCGCGTAGCCAAGGCGAATGGCGGTGATGAGTCGTTAACTTTTGATCGCATCATCATTGCTACCGGTTCGCGGCCGGCTGTGATCCCAAGTCTCAAGCTACCGACGCCGCGCATGATGGATTCAACCGGTGCGCTCAATCTCGAGGATGTGCCGGGAAGCTTGCTGGTGGTAGGCGGAGGATACATCGGCCTCGAACTCGGCACGGTCTATGCGGCTCTTGGCTCAAAGGTCACTGTGGTTGAAATGACTCCGGGTCTTCTGCCCGGAGCCGATCGCGATCTGGTGCTGCCCTTGCACAAGCGGATTGAAAAAAGTTTTGAGTCGATTCTTCTGAATACCACGGTTACGTCGGTTAAAGACGAGGGGACCGGAATCCGGGTCAGCTTCAAGGGCGCGGACGATACCCAAAGCGAGAGAGTCTTCGACAAAGTGCTCGTCTCGGTTGGAAGAAAACCCAACTCCGAAATCGCAGGTCTCGATAAGATACAAGTCCAAGTAAGCGACCGGGGTTTCATTCAGGTCAACAAACAGCTGCAGACGAATGATCCGTCGATCTACGCGATCGGCGACGTTGTCGGCGAACCGATGCTCGCGCACAAAGCCTCGCACGAAGGACGCACTGCGGTCGAAGTCATCGCAGGACACAAAGTCGCCTTCGAGCCCCACGCAATTCCGGCCGTTGTCTTTACCGATCCCGAAATTGCATGGTGTGGTCTCACTGAAGCACAGGCACAGAAGGAAAATCACGAAATCAAAGTTGCGAAGTTCCCCTGGGCGGCCTCCGGCCGTGCCATGACCATCGACCGCACTGAAGGCATGACGAAGCTGATCTTCGATCCGAAAACCGAACGCGTGTTGGGAATGGGCATAGTTGGGGCGGGTGCGGGAGAATTGATCGCGGAAGGAGTGCTGGCTGTAGAAATGGCAGCGACCGCGACAGACATAGCGCTAAGCATCCACCCACACCCAACACTGTCGGAAACGGTGATGGAATCGGCTGAAGTCTTCTTTGGGACCAGCACACACATATACAGGCCCAAGCGGTAATTGAGAGTTAGCGGTCTGATGAATTGATGTCTGCGCCGACTGCCATTGGTGGATAATGGTGCTTGCTAGCTCATCCCAATTCGCTAGCCGCCGGAGTTCTTCATGCGTGAAGTCGTAATTGTCTCTTCGGTCCGCACTCCCATAGGACGCGCCTTCAAGGGCACGCTCCGCGCCACTCGTCCCGATGAATTAGCTGCTATTGCCATTAAGGGCGCGCTAGATCGTGTGCCCCAAGTTGATTCCAAAGAGATTGAAGACGTGATTCTCGGCTGTGCGATGCCAGAGGCCGAACAGGGCATGAACGTGGCCCGGATCGCTTCTCTGCGAGCTGGTCTGCCCGTCGAAGTATCCGCATTTACGATTAACCGCTTCTGCTCCTCTGGCCTGCAAGCAATTGCGCTGGCGGCGGAGCGCATCATGAGCGGTGGCGCAGAGATCGTCGTCGCGGGTGGAACGGAATCGATGTCGATGATTCCAATGGGTGGACACAAGATTTCGCCGAATCCCTGGCTTGTCGATCATTATCCCGATGCTTACTTGTCAATGGGATTGACCG
>JAOAPG010000085.1 GCA_025462785.1 Acidobacteriaceae bacterium | reverse complement strand
TCACCAGTTCGAGCAGGAACGAGAAATTAGTCCTGCGAATGCCGCCGTCTACGATCGTCTAGGGGACGTTTACACGCGGTCTGGGAGATATCAGGAGGCTCAGGAGTCTCTCGCCAAAGCGATCTCGCTCGATACGTCGAGCACCGGACCATTTATACAGATGGGAAAGGTCTTGCTGCGGCGGAATGACCCGCAGACCTCCCTGCTTTATCTTCAGCACGCTGAAAAAATGGACCCGGGCAATTACATCACGCATACGCTACTAGGGCAGGCGTACCGGGGTATCGGACGCGAGCAAGAGGCAAGGAAAGAACTTGAGATTGCGTCGAAAATCCATGCCGATAGTGAGCTTAAATTGCAACCCGCACAGTAACTTTTTCGGCTACTTACGTTTGCGCACGGCCACCAGCTGAGTACCGACCGGAACACCGCGTGTTACCTTTACCCGCAACAGGGCTTCAAACGGTTTTAGTTCGGCCGCTTTCTCCACGCCAAGACGACCCAGCAGTTCTTCCGCCGAATCTTGAGAGCAAACGTATTCGACTGCAGCCTGAGTTCCTATTGTCGTGGTTCCCGCCAAAATCATCATGTGCCGAGTTGGGTCCAATCCTTGCACCAGAGCAATGACCGCATAGTCCTCCACCAAGGGCTGAGAGGAGTCGCTGGGGAAAAAGATTGCTGGTTGCCCGGATTCTGGATGGGTATTGACGATCCCCAGATCCCGTTTATGGGCACTCGAATCGACCCGTTTAAACACAAATTCCTGTGAGCCGGGAAGGTCCAACAGGCTGAGGTTTTCTGCCGGAGAGCCCACAAAGATGAGGTCGTTCTTTTTGGCATCGTCAAGAGAGAAGAGGCTGCCCCGCTTTACCAGGATGGGATGATTTAAGGCATTAAAGACTTGGTCCAGTGCATGTACGGCAAGGACCTCGCCAACTCCAGTGTAATGATCCAAGGCTAGTTCGTGGGAATCGTGCACTGGATCCAAATATCGCATCCCGGTTTCGGGTCTTCCCACAAATGCGGCGTTGCTAAAGACTACCCATGGTGCATCCGGGCCCGCCGTGAATTGCCCCCACAAGGTACGCAAAGCCACAGGAGCGGTCAGCCCCGCCGCATTTCCTGCGCGAGCGGAGTTAAGTGCCTTCAAAAGCATTGCGACTCCTGCCAAAGTTAGTAAAAGCACGGCAGAGAGACTAGCGACCGCAATGATCCATCCCTTAGGACGTTTGCGCGAAAGAGGCGGCTCTACGAGCACCGGTGACTTCCCCGGCTCGGATGTCGGGATCGCGGTCGGAAGCTGCCGATATCGGAACTGAAGAGAGTACGACCCTTTGGGCATTTCCACGATAATTGCATCGGTCAACCCTTCGTGACGGTAATAGTCGACCAATTTGGAGCGCAGCCGACCGGACTGAACCCGGATCGCCGAATCGGCCTGTGGATCGAAATTAGCGGGGCGGCCGAAAACCTCTGTAGCAATCTGATATTCCTTCAAAGGTACGTGCGGCTGTGCGAGCGTGTGGTCAGCCAAGTAACGCAGCAGTTTGCACAGCGATTCAGAGTTGTGAAGGGTCTGGCTATGAGCAAGCCGATCAACTTGCTTGCGGAAACCATTTTCATCGGCGAACTGGAGTGACGTAACAGCCATGTAACATTCCGAATTGTAATAGGGGTATGTGTCAGGTAATCAATCTGTTGCAGCGATTCGACGTGACTCACGCATTGATACTTCTAAGAAAAGGCATTCTCGAAGACAGTTGTCATTGTAGTACTTTCTAATTAGCGCTATCTATAACTTTGATGCGATCGATGCCGGTGGTTCTTGTCCGTTTGAAACTGGGCCCTAGTAACCCTTCTGCGGCAGTAGCCGGATCCTATTCCCTAGATACTGAACACCTCCCAGGAGCGGCTAAATGAATGTAAAGAAGGGTGATACTGGATGCGAAATAGTAGATGGGTTGGCGAAACTCCTGCGGCGTCGGCGCATGAGTTCTTTGGCAGCGCTGGCAATCCTCACAGCATTATCGTTGACTTTTCCACACAACTCCTCAGCGCAGGCTGTCTACGGATCTATCTTTGGGACTGTTACTGACAAGACCGGGGCTGTTGTTCCTAACGCCATCATCACGGTAGCCGACCCTAGCAAGGGCACCTCCGTGATTGCCCGAACCGATCAGAACGGCGAGTATCGGGTGCAACATCTCATCCCCGATACTTATTCGGTTTCCGCAGAAGCCACCAATTTTGGCAAGGTCACCACGCAAAATGTGGTCGTGTACGCTGACACTGCGCCTAGGGTTGACATGACTTTAGCAGTTGGCTCTGTGAGCAACGACGTCACGGTGACGGCAGGCGCTCCGCTGCTTCAAACCGAACACACCGACGTCAATGTCATTTTGAATGAGCGCTCGGTTGAGACTCTGCCCAATTTGAATCGAAACTTCACCGCCTTTGAGCTGCTCACTCCAGGAACCACTTACATCGGATGGGGCGTAGACGAGTCACAGAATCCGCAGCGCAGCCAGCAGATTGAGGTCGATGGCCAGCTTCCGTTCGCCACTGGCTACGAGCTGGACGGAACTGACAATCAAGATCCCGTCATCGGAATTGCCGTTATCAACCCCAATCTCGACGCTGTTTCGGAAATGAAGGTGACTTCGCAGAATTACGATGCCGAGTTTGGCAAAGCAGTGGCAGGATTGGTAACTGCGCAGACCAAGTCAGGCAGTAACAATATCCACGGATCGGCATTCGAATTCCGGCGCTCCGACGCACAGCAGGCACGTGATCCATTCTCGCAAGCAAAGCCTGATCCGATCACTGGCCGCTACATACCGACGAACCTACACAACCAATTTGGCGGATCGATCGGTGGCCCTATTAAGAAAGAGAAGCTGTTCTTCTTCGGCGACTACCAAGGACTGCGTGAGAAGAATGGCGTCTCGGGACTCTTCACCGTTCCCACTGCCCAGGCACGTTCTAGTTGTCTAGCGGCTGCCGCGAACCCGTCGCTCACCTGCGATCTGAGTCAATATTCTTCGGTCGCGCAGATTTACGATCCAAACACGGGAAGTGTTGCCGCGACCGGACGAAACGCATTCGTGAACAATCAAATTCCGGGAAGCCGCCTATCGACGCCGGCGATCAATCTCCTCAAATTGCTTCCGGATCCGAATCGCGGGGCTCCTGGTGCCCTGAACAATAATTACGCAGCTTCTGGTACGGGTTCGTTCAATAACAATCAATTCGACGTGCGGCTCGATGACTCGGTCTCAGAAAAGCTTCACTTGTTCGGACGTTACACTTTCTTCAATTCGTCATTGGATGGCGGTTCCGTGTTCGGCCCCGCAGGAGGTTCCGGGTTCGGCACCAATGGCTTTGCTGGCACTGATACTAGTCAAGACCATAGCCTTGCCGCCGGGGGTGACTACACGCTTTCTCCGAAGTGGCTCACTGACTTCCGTTTCGGTTGGTTCCGCTTTCACTTCAATGAGCTTCAGCCAGGATATAACCAGCCTTTGGGCACGAATTTAGGAATTCCGGGCGTGAATACAGGTGACCTTGCACTTAACGGCGGGCTGCCAGCATTCAATATCGACAACATTTCAAACAATGGCAGCAACACGATCTACGGGACTAACACGGCCCCATTTTTAGAAACCGAAAATTCGTATCAATTAAATAACAACTGGAGCCATAGCGTTGGTACTCACAACATTAAGTTTGGAGTCGACGTTCGCTATGCAACGCAGTTCGCGATAGGCCTCGACAATAACAACTTCCGTTCCGGCAACTTTCATTTTCCAGCGGCAATAACGGGGCAGGCTCCGGCTTATCAAGGTGACCCGAATGCATCTTCCGGCGTGGGCTTAGCTACATTTCTGCTTGGAGATGTAGGCCAGTTCCAGAGGACACAAACCGCCAACACAAACGCCGCAACACACCAGTATCGGGCTTTTTATTACGTGCAGGATCAGTGGCGCGCCACTAATACCCTTACGCTGAATTACGGTTTGCGTTGGGAATGGTACTTCCCAGAGGCTGTGAACGGAAAGGGACAAGGTGGTCTCCTCAACCTTGATACCGCCAACGTGAATATCGCCGGATATGGACCTTATAACGATTCCGTGAACGTGGCAAAGAGCTGGACGAAATTTGCACCGCGAGTCGGCTTTAGTTGGCAGGTGCGTCCGAACCTCGTAGTAAGGAGCGGTTATGGACGTGTCTACGGACAAGGCTGGTCGGGCAATACCTTTGGAGAGGTACTCGGTTGGGCCTACCCGGTCCAGGTTTCGCAGAATCTGAACCCTAGCACGCAATACGTCCCATCGTTTAATTTCGCCGCTGGACCGCCGGCTTACGCATTTGCTCCCATCCCGGCGAACGGCCAATTTCGGCTTCCGGACGGAATTAGCGTTCCCACGCGTCCGCTCGTAGTGCGATTGCCTACGCTTGATGCATGGAATTTGACTATCCAACAGCAAATTAACAGCAGCACAGCCTTGCAGATCGCTTACGTCGGCAGCCATGGCATTCACAACATGTTCGATTCGTCGAACCAGTTTGACCCAAACCAGGCTACGATCAATGGTTTTAACCAGGTCAACACGATTAACCCCGACCCTGCCAACCCAGGGGCGCCTTACACATATAACGACCGGCAGCCTTACTACAATGGTGATGCACAGAAGTTGGGTGTTACCTTCGGTCATCCTTTCCTTTGGACACAAAGTCTCCGCTACAACAACAACGAAGCGACCAGCAGCTATAACGCCTTACAGGTTAAGCTGGAGAAGCGCTTCAGCCATGGTTTCCAATTTCTGTCGCATTACACCTGGTCCCGGGCCATGTCGCATGAATCGTATTACTTCGCCATCGATCCGAGAGTAGGATACGGAGCCAGCTACTACAATCGTCCACAAGCATTTGTTTTGGCCGGCAACTGGGATTTGCCGGTAGGGAAAGGCAAGGCATTCGCTGGCAACGCCCCACGCTGGCTTGATTACATTGTTGGTGGCTATTCCCTAAATGGCACTGTGACGGTGGAGGGCGGCTTGCCGTTCACACCTTCTTACGCCAATTGCAATGCCGATCAGGACCTGGGGATTTGCCGCCCGAGTCAGAACGGGCAGGCCTACAACTTGGGAGCCGGTAAGTTCAATCCTCAGACCGGAACAGTTCAGTACTTCACTCCTTCGCCCTACATACTCGGCGGTTCGTGTCCGACTGCGACCGATCCTGCGGCAACTTGCCCGAATTCTTTCGGTCCCTACGTTCGTCCGGCTTCCGGAACCTTTGGGAACATC
>JAOAPG010000042.1 GCA_025462785.1 Acidobacteriaceae bacterium | reverse complement strand
GCACGATCGGACTATTGATTTCCGCTTCCATGTAGTAAGGAGTGTCATGCGGCTTCGAAGATCGCAAAGCAGGCATGCCATTCTGATCAAGCTCTAACGCGGCTCCGTTCTTGTAAAAAATCACCGTGGCCTTGCCGGGATAGTCGCCATTTTTCTCGTGTTGAAAGCGTTCCACCATCGCGTAGTGGGAAGAATCATCTACAACCGTAAGCCAACCCGCAGCGCTGTCCAGCCAGACTTCATTTTCCAAAAACAGCCAATGCAATTTGAATAAGCCGTCATTCACTTCGAATGATGGATCGTCGGCCAATCCGTCGCGAACCTGAAACTGGTTAAAGTAAGCGCTTTGCGCATTGACCGGCGTGAATGCCCAGAAGTCGTGATTGTAGGAACCAGTATTGTGATGGCCGGAAGTGTCGTATTGCGATACTGACTGCATTGACCATTCAATCGCATGCCCCACGATATTCTTCATCGACGCATGGAAAGAAATCTTCGGCGAGTCTCGTGTCAGCGTGATTTCCCTGGTGTACTGCAAGCCGGTTTTCGGATCGGGCGGGCCTTCGAGCTTCACCGCGCAAGTTGGATCTTGGGAGAGCACGGTTAACTTATACGGGCCGTCATCTAAAGCGTCGGCAAGCGGTCCCGGCCAGTGATGCTCGTCATTCGAGCCTTCGGGCATGGGCCAGATCTTGTCGCCACCGTAATTGAACCACTTCCCTTTTTCGGCACCCTCCGACGGCGGAAAATATTTCCCTTTGTACTCTGGGTTTACGAACAGGTAATCGTGATCGCCGAAGCGGACCTGCATCAAACGCCCGCCCAGTTGCGGAACTATGGTGAGCCGCACCCAGGCATTCGAGATCTGCTCGGCTTGCCATCCTTCGAACTGAACCGACTGCACTTGGCAAGATGGGTGCGAGGAATCCCGCGCGAAGGCCGAACCCGTCGAAAGCAAGCACCCAGCAATACTCGCGCAGATGATCAGTGATCGCATTGAGGTTTCAATATTTGCTAAGCTGCCCTGCCACGGCTTGGGTCGCGACGGAATCGAGAGTGCTTCTTGGCGCGACTGTTGCTCTCTTCTCGTCTAAGCGTTTTTGTAGACGCGTATCCGTCCGTATCTCCATCCGTTCTGAATTTCTCCCGAATCCTGCTGCGGGGACGCCTTGGTAATTGGTTCCAGCCGGATCGCGGTAACCCAGCTCTCTCGAAATTTTCAGGCCAGCCTCTTGAATCAGAGGTGCGAGCTGGCGAAGCCGGGCTATTGACATGCGAACCAACGGAGCAGTGATGCTAAGACTCGCGTTCACCGCTCCTGTATGATCCCAAATCGGCGCTGCGATGCAGCGAATGTGCAGCTCATGCTCTTCCAAGTCGCATGCGTGTCCCTGCCTGCGGACTTTTTGTAACTGCGTCTGCAGCTCTTGCAGACTGCCTACGGTATTTGGAGTCAAGCGTTTTATTTCGAACTGCGGTAACACTTTCGCTTGCTCCTCTGCGGGAAGATGAGCCAGCATTACTTTTCCCACTGCCGTGCAATAAAGCGGAACGGCCGCTCCGATGCGCGAGTGAATGCGCAGTGGCTCGGGAGAATCCAGCTTTTCCACGTAAACGGCGGACAATCCATTGCGAATCGTCAGGTGAATGGTTTCGCGCGTGAGCTGATTGAGCAGTTGGAGATGGGGCAAGCTCAGACGACGGATATCGAGTTGTCCTAAAGCGGCTTGGCCCAGCGAAAAACACGCGATGCCCAGGTGATACACGCCGGACTCACTGCAATTTAAGTATCCAGCTGTTTCAAGATTGACCAAAAAACGATGAACGGTGCTGACCGGCAAGCCCGAAAGCTTGGCGACTTGGGCTGCCGCGAGGCCACGCTCCGTAGCCGCAAACAGCTGCAAAAGGCGCAGTGCGCGCTGCAATGACGTTATGTTGTAAGTCCTTTTAGCGGTTCCGGCCATTACGGATGTTTGCGCTCGAATGCTTCACAGCGTGAAAGTGCGGATTATCTGATGAAAATAGATTTTGCGCAAGGCCTTCCACGGATTTTTTATAAACGGCCGAATTTCTTAACCGCCTCTTCGATTGATTTCATCTTTTCGATGTACGGATACATAGAGTGCTCTTTGAAATCCATCTGCTGCGCAAGCGTCAGAACCTCCTGCGCTTTCGCGCGCGGGACCACCGCGACACCGTCTGCATCCGCCACAACGATGTCACCTGCGTTAACCGTGACACCATCACAAACGACCGGGATTTGAGCGCCCGCAAAGCGGTAATGATTTACCGACGTCGAAGGAACAATGCCGATCGCAAAAACCGGGAATCCAATTTTTCGTAAATAGCCCACGTCCCGCACTCCGCCATCAATTACCGCGCCCGAAAATCCTCGTGCGGCCATCGCCGTTCCCATCAATCCGCCCATACCAGCGATATCGGCGCCGTCCTCGACCGACATGACGTAAACCGAGTTGGCTGCGCCGCTGTCAATTGCTGCAAGCATCCCATTCAGGGCCGTGGGATCATTGTTACCTTCATCTTTTTTTAGTCGAACGGTTAAAGCAAATCCGGCGAACTTGCTACCAAAAATCGGTTGCAGGTGGTGCGTCATGTACATCTTTTTTCCAAAAAGCTGTTCCATCGCGTCCGAGACGGACGCAACTTCTACCCGCTTGAAGGCTTCGATCAGGGATCTATCATGATTTGCGCTACTGGCATTGCCGACATCCTGGGCTTTGAGCATCCAGGATGTGGCTCCGACTATGGCCGTAACGAGAAGCACCGCATATAAAAAGCGCTTTGTGAAACGATGGCGCGAAAAATGAAATTTGGTCATTTCGTCCTCGAAGTTGTATATATGTCCGCGGACTCTAACATTGTTTCCACATGTTTGAAAAGACTCAATTGTCATAGACAAGGAGAAAATTTAACAAAATGAAAAAATTCCAACCGTCCACCATCGTGTTCAGCCTCGTACTGCTTATTTTTGTTTCAATCGCATCTTCCGCACAAGAACGCCGCGTAGTTAACCTTCCGGGCACAAAAGGACTGCCGTTCAGTGATGGGATAGTGACTGGCAAGAACCTCTATATTGCCGGTCAGCAAGGCACGGATGAGAATGGCAAGTTAGCGACTGGTGGTATTGGGCCTGAAACTCAAGCGACGCTGCAAAACATTGAAAAGGTCGTCAAAGCAGCTGGTTTTGAGCTGAAGGATATTGTCGCTGTGAATGTGTATGTAGCCGATATTCACGAATTTGGAGACATGAATAAAGTGTACAAAGCATTCATGCCCGACCCCAAACCGACCCGCACTACTATCCAAGCTGCAGGGCTGGTGAACAACGCACGCATTGAAATCTCCGCGATCGCCGTCAAGAGCAAATAACCGGAAAAATTCCGCAGCAAAACGTTTTGTGTAGGCAACCGAGCCCTAAACTTCCCCCAAGTCCCCAAACAGAGCACGGTTGCCTTTTTATTTTTGCCTTCCTAGAAGAAATTATTGACACTCCTACGTGAGTTGATATAAACCGTCGTTCAACTCCATTTAATCGTTTTAGTAATTTGTTTTCATTAGCCGCATAGCTAATTTCACATAGTGAAACTAGATTCTTGTCGTTTCTATTCGAACCTCAGGGGGCCCCTTATGCGCACTATTCTTCGCATCGCATGTCTTGCGATGTTACTGGCAACAAACCTTTATGCCAGCATTAATGGCAGCATCTCCGGCATAGTCACAGATCCCAGCGGCGCTGTGGTAACAGGCGCAACCATCACTGCCATTAATACGCAGACCGGAATCAAGAGCACAACTCAGACGGACGACAAGGGCTTTTACAGCTTCCCTTCCTTGCCAATCGGCACTTACGACGTTCAGATCCAGGAGACTGGCTTCAAGAGTTTCACTAAAAGCGGTTTGGTCCTCGACGCGAACTCCGCTCTCCGCGCCGGATGCCACGTTGCCAGTAGGAACGGTCTCGGAAAAAGTCGAAGTGCAGAGCAATGCGGTTCAGGTGGAAACAACAAGCACGCAAATGGGAGAAGTTATTGAGGGCGCGAAGATGACGGCGGTCCCGCTAAATGGCCGATCATTTACCGATTTACTGGCGCTGCAGCCCGGAGTTTCTCCGTATACGGCGCAGGCTGGCACCGCCGACAGCACAAACACTCCGGGCATTGGCGACCGGAGTCCGTCGGAGCCTCGTAACGAATGAGGGGAGTGCCTGGAATTTGTTCCTTGGACAATTTCAGGCTCTCTCAATCTACAATCGAAACATACTGGAGATTATTATTCGTCGGCGTTCCATATCCCTGCTCGCGATTGCGCTGCTTCTCTTCGGCAGCATCGTTTTTTGCGAGTCGCAGACTCAGTCGCATTCGTCTCATCCAAAATCAAAGGTTGACCCCGCAAAAGGACAGCAGGTATTCGTCTCCATCTGTGCCGGATGTCATGGGCTCGACGGCCGCGGGGCGGAACGTGCTCCCAACATAGCGGCGAATCCGAAGGTGCAGCAGCTTTCTGATACTCAGCTTTCTGCGGTGATTGCGAACGGAGTCCACGGAACCGCGATGCCACCCTTCCGCTCGCTTGGCACCGCCAGTATCAATAGCGTGGTCGCCTACTTGCGCACTCTCCAAGATAGCGGCGCGGCAGCCGTGTTGCCGGGAGATCCGGCCAAGGGGAAGTCTATTTTCTTTGGTAAGGCAGGTTGTTCGAGCTGCCATATGGCTGAAGGTGCAGGCGGGTTTCTAGGAGCGGATCTTTCTGGCTACGCTGGCAATCATTCGATTGAGGAACTGCGTGGCGCGATAGCCGATCCAGTCAACAATACGGATTGGCGGAGAAGCGATCTTGTTGCTGTAACTCAAGATGGTCAAAGCGTCAGCGGAATTGCCCGCAACCAGGACAATTTTTCAGTACAACTGCAGACTGCAGACGGACAATTTCATTTCTTTGAAAGATCGCAGCTGCGCAGCCTGGAGCATCAAGCTAAACCGGTAATGCCTTCTGATTATGCTTCAACTTTGAGCCGGGAAGAAATCGATCATTTGATAAGTTACCTGATGAACATTGGCGCAAGTAAGAAACGCGAGCGCCGGCATGAAGACGACGAGTAATGTATTTAACCGCTTAGTCATTAAATAACATTGCGAGAAAAATGGATTCCTTATGAATATAAAGAACGCGCTCTTTTGCTTATTCGCTCTTCTCGGTTCTTTTACCCTGGGTTCGAGGGCAGAAGAGAAGCCGGTGCGGAAGTTTGAACTGCTTCCTGACTCACCGCAGTTCTGGAATTTGGTCGACAAGAACGCAAAGCTCGATTTAGTGCAAGGGGGCTTCGGCTTCACTGAAGGGCCGATGTGGGATCCAGCGGGCTTTCTGTATGTCAGCGACGAAACCATAAACAAGATTTTCCGCGTTTCTTTGGATGGAAAGAAGAATGATTCCAAAAAGACTGAAGTGATCTCGCTGGGAGACCCCGACGGGAACACCTTCGACCGCAGTCATCGTTTGATCGATTGCGCCAGCGTCTTGCGAGCCATCATCGCGGTCACGCCTGACGGCAAGTACACAATATTGGCCGACCGCTATGAAGGGAAGAAGTTCAACAGCCCCAATGATGTGATCATTGGCCCTGATGGAGCGATGTACTTCACCGATCCCACGCTCGATCTTGTGGCTGGCGAGAAACAAGAAATCCCATTCCAAGGTGTGTATCGCCTGGATGACAAGGGAAACGTTCAGCTGCTTACGAAAGATCTTTCTCAACCGAATGGCCTAGTCTTTTCGCCGGATGGTAAGCAGTTCTATGTTGATGACAGTGAGAAGAGGAACATTCGCGTATATGACGTTGCGCCTGATGGAACATTAAAGAACGGCCGTATCTTTGGCGAAGAGCCTGGCGGTAAAGACGATGGAGTGCCCGACGGAATTAAGGTTGATCAAAGCGGCAATCTCTACATCACGGGTCCGAAAGGAATATGGGTGTGGGATGCACAGGGCCATCATTTAGGGACGATCGTCGTGCCTGAGCAGCCAGCAAACCTAACCTGGGGCGACAAGGATTACGGCACGCTTTACATTACTGCGATCACGTCCGTGTATCGCTTACGAACGAGAGCGCACGGGTTTGTGCCTTATCTCGCGCACTAGCCGTAATCGCGATTCTTACACCCGATTCGAAACATGGAGTGGCGACAGGGTTGGGCTAAGCCTGCCGCCGCAGGGTTCTTGCCCCGAGAAGCCAACTTGAAACAAAAACAGAAGCATTCCTCTAGAATGGTTCTGCCATGCGTGCCCGCTATGCGATTCTCGTTCCTGTCTTGGCCGTCGCGGTTTTGTCGCTTGCTTGGCATTTTTGGCCAATAAAGCATGCCGAGCCCTCTGCTTCCGCCAGCGCCTCGCCGTCCGCAACATTGGATGCGTCATCCGCTACTGACCGGACACGCACTTCTTCGGAATCAGCTCCAACGAACGTGTACGCGCATAATCTCATGCTGCGAAAAGGCCCGGACTTTCGTATTTACGTCCGTTGGCTTCGCGGACAAATGGTTCGTAGTCGCCGCGACGTCAACCCCTCATTCGATGATCCTGAGTCCTTTTCGCTTGACGTCAAAACTGGCATCATTCGTGCCAACATCGGAGACATAAGCAACTTCCTGAATGCGAGCACAATCACGAATTCTCCCCTGAAAAACATGACGCTCTCCGGTGACGGAGATCAGATCAAGCTTCGCGGAACTCTGCACAAACTCATTTCGCTACCGGTTGAGTTGATGGGCACGATCTCCGCTGTACCGGATAACCGGATCCAGCTCCACGTCACCAAACTCAACCTTCTGAAGATTCCGTTGAAAGGTCTTCTGGGCGGCTTCAACATCACCGTTTCCGATCTCTTTCATTCGCAGGGAATCCCCGGCATTCAAGTATCCGGGAACGACATTTTTTTCGACACGCACAAGCTGCTGCCACCGCCTCACATACGGGGCGAGTTGACGAGCGTGCGGGTCGTGAATCCTGACCTAGAAGAGGTGTACGGGAATGCTCAAGAGGCTGTAACGCGGGTCGAGCAATGGCGTAATTTTTTGCGGTTGCGTGAGGGCACCATCGACTTTGGGAAGCTCACCATGCATCATGTGGATCTCATCATGATTGATCTTTCAAACGACGCATGGTTCGATCTCGACCTTAATCATTATCAGGATCAGCTTGTAAACGGCTACACCCGCATGACCCCTCAGGCCGGTTTACAGATCTTTATGCCCGACCTGGACGAACTCCGTCGCACTAACAAAGCAAATCAGAACATCAGCATGGAGTGGCTCAAGAACCGTAATGCTCCGCCTCCGCCCGAAGTCACTTCAAGATAATTCTGATTCAGCTCCTGCTGGCTCACATGATCACCAGATGACCTTAAGGCCGAACTGGATTTGGCGTGAGGGCGTCTGGGTGGAATCGATCTTTCCTGCAAGCGCCACCGGATTGCCAGTATCGTCAAAAACCATATTGTTAGCTAAGGGCGGCGCGAAGTTGGCATGATTTAACACATTGAAAGCTTCGATCCGGAATTGGAGATTGAAGCTCTCTGAGATGCGTGGAATGTAGTTATTCTTAAACAGCGACATGTCGACATTGACGAGGCCCGGACCGAATAGCGCATTGCGTGAGAGTGTCCCACGAAGAAGCCCAGGCGTTGCAGCAGGACCGGGAAACGCGAAACATTGCAATTTGATGTAATTTACCGGGTTCCCAGGATTGGTGAGGGTA
>JAOAPG010000036.1 GCA_025462785.1 Acidobacteriaceae bacterium | reverse complement strand
TATGTTCTGGACAGCCTCTATCGCATAATCGGTCGGGTATGAACAAGTCATCCAAATTGGCCGCCATTGTTTTAACGATATTTGCATTGCCTTTCTGCGGCGCTGGATTATTTGTGCTTTTTGGGGGTTTTCATGCGTCGGAGGTTGCGGGTCCGCTCAGAGGTAATCCGGCACCCACATTCATTCGGATTGTCATCGGACTCGTATTTTCGTGCGTTGGTTTCGGTTTACTCGCCGCTGTAGTGCTTGGGCCCAGAAAGATGCGGAAGTTGGAAAGCGTCAAAGCCGCGCATCCTGACGAACCATGGATGTGGAGAGAAGATTGGGCTCAAGGCCGCGTACATAGCAAAACCAAATTCAATATGATTTCCGCGTGGGGCTTTGCCGCGTTGTGGAATCTAGTGTCCGCGCCCGTACTGGTTTTGGTTCACCCAGCCCAAATTCAGCACGAACCCAAGCTGCTGATAACTCTTGTTTTCCCCCTGATTGGTATGGGTTTATTGATTCGCGCGATTCGCGAAACCCTGCGCTGGTTTGAATTTGGAGATACAACCTTCGAAATGACAACGCTTCCATGCGTCATGGGGCGTGATCTGCGTGGCACCATCGTGGCGCGGTTTCCACATCTTCCCGACCACGGCATTCAACTTAAGCTCTCTTGCGTGAATCGCATCGTTACGGGTTCAGGCAACCAGCAATCCACCAGCGAAAAAATATTGTGGAGGGACGAGAGGACAATCTCCGCCGCGGAACTTTGCCCTGGACCTACCGGCGTCTCGGTCCCGGTGTCGTTTCATGTTTCGCTTGATAACCCGCAAACGGACACAACGAATCCTCGAAATGAGATCTTGTGGCTACTTGAGGCAGATGCCAGCGTTCCCGGAGTCGATTATCGGGAGACTTTTGAATTGCCGGTCTTCAAGACCAAAGCCTCTCCGCTTACCGATAACGCCCAGAACCTCACGGAGGCAGCAGCCGTTCGCAACCCGCCCACGAATCCGACGGTGTTGGTGCGGCCCAGCAGCGATGGAGGGACTGAGTTCTACTTTCCCGCGGCTCGCAATAAGAGTTTTGCGGCCGGCGCAACGGTTTTTGGGCTGCTCTGGACCGGAGTGACCTGGGGCACCGTCGTTATGCATGCCCCATTTATTTTTCCACTCGTGTTCGGTCTGTTCGAGCTGATTTTCATTTACATCATTCTCCAGTTATGGACGGGAACATCGACTGTTGTCGTTCACGCAAGCAGCGTCAAAGTAGGCGATGGCCTTTTTGGTGGTGGTAGTTTCCACGAAATTCCCGCGACGCAAATCTCGACGATCCAGCTGGCGATTGGCGCGCAATTCGGCGGAGCATCGGGCACCCCGTATTACGACGTTCAAGTCGTAAAGAATGATGGACGAAAAGCTGTTCTGGGCCAGACCATTCGCGACAAGCAGGAAGCTGAGTGGATTGTGGCGGAGATGAAACAGCTCATCGGCCTCAACGCATCGTCGAAGGCGATGGCGGCCACCGCAAGATAAATCATTTAGAGTTGCTCTACTCTCTTTTGCAGCTCCCCGGCAATCCATTCGGGGTCCCTTCCAGGTGGATACTCTATTGGGGCACCGATCTTGACTGTGATTTTCCCCGGAGGAGCGAATCGCTTCCCCGCTTGTTTCACTTCGAATAGTCCATCAATTCGCACCGGAACAATCGGAATCCCAAGGTTGTTCGCAAGCAGCCCGATACCGGGGCGAAACGGCAGCAATTTACCGTCAGTTGTATGCCGGCCCTCTGGAAAAACGAGGATGCTGTGACCACGATCAACCGAGGCTCCAGCGTAAGCGAAGCTTTCGCGGAATCCTACTGCTCGCGGCAAGGGAAACAGATTGAGCAGGGAGACGCCAAGCACCCACTCGGTCCGGTCGTAGATCTTGGTTAAAACGTTTCGTGTCTCAGGTGGAGTGCGCAACGCTTCGAGAGCTTCTCCGCCAGTCGCTGTTGCGAGCCTGTGTCGAAGGTGCGCTGGCAGCGCTGTAAGGATGAAGCCCACATCGACATCCCCAATGTGATTGCATATGACCAGCACGGGTCCGCGCACGTTTCGCAGATTCTCTCGACCTTTTACACGCGGCCATCCGAGCAGAAAAACAGCTGGGCGAAGAAGCAGATAGTGAACGAATAATCGAATCCACGTGGTCGGCCAGCGCTGGACCCACCCGGGATAGTGGTACCTAACCCGTTGAGGTAGCTTGCCTTGCAGAATGCGTTCGAGATCGCTGATTGTCTTCGCGGCGGCAAATTGAGTTTCGCTGAGATCAAGCTGGTAGCGGTCTTCAAGGGCGCTGATCAATCCAACTCTGTCTAGTGAACTGAGGTTTAAGTCTCCGTCGAGCTTTGCACTTTCAGATAGGTTTGCCACTGACTTGCGAGAGACCTTCGCAATCAATTCCGCTAAAGGACTCCCTCCGGAACTCTGGCCGGAAGATTGCTTCCCACTCTGGGCTAAAACAACTTCTTGAATTACGTTTCTGCGAGGCTTTTGGGTAGAGGTCCGTGGGAAATCTTCATCAGGCCACACGAACCATGTACGCATGTGTTGGAATTCTGCAAGCAATTGATTCGCGCGTTTTATTACTGGCTCGGGATGTTTGTCGCCATCTCGCAAAATCAGCACGGCGCAGGGTTCCGCATTTCCGTTCTGCGGCCGCCCAACCACGACGCAATCTTTGACTTCAGGCTGCTTACGAAGAGCGGCTTCAAGATCTCCGGGATATACGTTCATCCCTGCTGGAGTGACCAAAACGTCTTTCTTCCGGCCCTTGAAATAAAGGTCCCCGTTCTTGTCAAGTTCGCCTATGTCCCCGGTTCGATACCACCCGTCTTCGCCACCAACTGACCTCAGTTCTTGTCCCCAATATCCCGCCGCTACGCCACTCCCCCGAACCAGGATTTCGCCATCCGTAGCAAGCTTTACCTCGCGCCCGGCAAGCACTTTGCCAATTGATCCCTTTCCGCGCCGGAATGGATGATTCACGCTGATCAGCGACGTTGTTTCGGTAAGCCCGTATCCCTGGATGACCGCAAAGCCGAGTCTTCCCCAGAAATCTTCCGTCGCTTGATCAAGCGCTGCCCCTCCGCAGATAAACGCCCAGAATTTCCATCCGAACTTGCGATGGATTCGCCGGAAAGCCCACCAGCGTCGTACAAAGTGCTTGCCCGCGGCGTTCTTGAATTTCTGGTGGAATTTTTCGAGTTGGCCCTCATCCTCAAGATCACGTTCAATCTTTTCTTCCAAGGATTGAAGCATTCGCGGAACTGTCACCAGTACTGAAATGCGTTCTCGTTTGATTGTGGCCAGCACATCTCCTGGCTTCAGCGTTTCCTGAAAGATCACGGTACTGCCCATTAACGGTGGCAAGAACATGCCTAGGAATTGCCCGAAGACGTGGCTCAACGGCAAAAGATTTAAAAAACGAAGAGGATGCACGAAGCGTTCATATTGTAGGTATTTCTGGATCTCGGTCTCTAACGGCGCAATATTCGCCAGGACGTTACCGTGGGTGATTACGACGCCTTTAGGTTCGGCAGTTGTCCCGGAGGTAAAGACAATCTGCAACGTGTCGCTTGGATTAATTTCGGGCTGCAAGAACGGATCAGCCGAGTTTCGCTCTAAGACTTCTGGCAAATCTTCCAAAAGCAACGAAGGCAAGCCATTCTGGACCTTTTCTCGCGAACACACCAGAAGCCTTGCGCCAACTTGCTCATAAACCCGCAATGCGAAATCCCGTGTAGCCGCATTGTCCATGGGGACGACGACGACCCCCAAGACAGCGCAACCGAAGAACGCGGCAACCCACTCCCCGGAATTCGGCCCCCAGATTAGAACGCGGTCTCCTTTACCTACGCCGCGACTCTGCAGTTCTCGAGTAAAGCGTAACGCGAGCTCGGCAATTTGCCCATAACTCCAGCGTACGAGGCGATATCCGCGCTGCTCCACGTAAGCGCATTCGGTGCCGCGGCGCAGGAAGTTGTCCAGATATTCGCCAACCGAACGGCGTTCCATGGAGAACAGCGTAGCGCATTCTCGACGAAAGGGCTGGAGCGTAACACCGCATGGGACGATTCCGGCTAATTCCGGCAGTAACCCGGTCGTACACTCCCTTTTGGTAACCCTTAGTAATCATACGATTCTTGGTAACCAGCCTTACAATGACCCATGTCCGAATGGTCACTTCTCGTGGACGAATCATTGTCAACAGACCTGACCTAAAGGGTGGCCGATTTTTGGGCCTTCCTTCAAGGAATCAAATCTAGGCGGAAGAATCAGGCGGAGTCCGCAATTTTATGGCTTTTGGTTTCGGCTTCAACAAGCAGAAGGTCCTTAGTGCTGCGGAGAAATTCGTCCAGCAAGGCAAAGTGCAAAATGCCATTGCTGAGTACGAAAAAGTCCTCAAAGCTGATCCTAAAGATCTCACGGTGATGAATACCGTGGGCGATCTCTACTCACGGCTCGGTGACAGCGGCAAAGCCGTGGAGTGCTTCAAGAACGTCGGCGATGCCTATGCCGCACAGGGTTTCACGGTCAAGGCGATCGCGATGTACAAGAAGCTGACCAAGAGCAAGTCTTCGCTGGAGAGCGTGATCAGGCTCGCTGAGCTTTATACCCAACAAGGCCTATTCAATGATGCTCGCGCTCAGTATTTGCAGGTAGCGGAAGAATTCCTGAAGGCAGGCGAACTCGAACAGGCAGTTCGTATTTTTCAGAAGACGCTGGAGATGGATCCCGAAAACGTCGCTATGCGGACCCGTCTCGCAGAGGTTTACGTAAGGCTGAACAAGAAGACCGAAGCTTGGCAAATTTTTGCCGCTGCCGCCGAGAGTCTTCGGGGTAAAGGTCAGCTTGACGCAGCCGACGGGATTCTGAAGCGCATGGTCGAACTCGACCCTGATAACAGCTATGTCCTTCTACTCCGCGGTCGCACGGCTCTCGATTCAGGAGATCTGGCCAACGCCATTGAGTACCTCGAGAAAGTCTCTGATCTCGACAGTAACGCAGATGGTCTGCGCTCTCTATTCCAGGCTTATTTGCAGACTGGACGTTTAACAGAAGCAGGCACTCTGGCGGGCAAGCTGCTCGCCGTTCACAACGATGTCGGCGCTATTCACACTTATGCAAACGCGTTGGTTTCCTCTGGCCAATTTGAAGAAGCCCTCCAGTCTTATCAGCACTATTCCGATCGGTTGCTGTCATCCGATCCGGGCAGGGTGCTCGAAACGTTGCATTCAATCATTGGCCACGTAAAGGAAAACGTTCTCGCTTTGGAAACCTTGCTGGGTCTTTTCCAGAAAGCGGGGGAGACCACTCATCTTACCGAAGTCTATGAATTACTCGCCCATGCGAGCGTTCAATCGGGTGATTTGGAGAAGGCTCGCGATTATTACCTCAAGTTGACTCAGATGGAGCCGCACAACCAGTTGCATGCGGATAATTATCAACAGGTTCTCTCAAAATTGGGCGGAACTACAACTTCCCGGTTAATCACAGCTGAGGAAGGGGCGGTCCTGGTCGACGAACTGGAAGCTACGGCGCCCTTCATCGATCAACGCTACGACGACCAGGTAGCACTTGCCGTTCGTGCGGCACTGACGGATGCCGAACTCTTCATCTCCTACAACATGCCAGCCAAAGCACTGGCTCCCTTGCTATTAGCGTTACCTCAGGCTCCGGGAGATTTGCGGCTAAATCAGAGGCTGGCCGCTCTGCATACGCGAGCTGGCCGTTTTGCTGAAGCGGCAGTCTGTTCTCGGACTCTCGAAAGCATTTATCACGACGCCGGACATCCTGATGAAGCCAGTCGGTACGGAGAACTCGCCAGCAAATACGAAGAACGCGCTGCAGCGGCTCCAGCCGAATTGAGCGATGCCCCATTCGTTCCCGCAGTTAATAAAGTCGCTTCGCACGAGATTGCAGAAATTCCAGAAATGGTTGTGTCGCCTGAAACGGTCAGCGTGAGCGAACTTTTCGTGGAGCCTCCGCAAACCCCAGCCACAGCTTCGATTCCTGCGACAAAGTCCGCGCCAGCGAAGGCTGCCGCTTCCGGTTTATTCTTCCATGCCCCCGCGTCGCAGGCATCTTCTCCTTCGAGCACCCCAGAATTCGACGTACAAGCAGCGCCCGAGGCTGAGATTGATCTTTCGTCAGAGTGGGAAGGATCTTTTGCGGAAGGTGATGCGACAGCTGTGCCACCTCCGGCGGAAGTGGC
>JAOAPG010000032.1 GCA_025462785.1 Acidobacteriaceae bacterium | reverse complement strand
TACGTCGTCCGCTGCTTGTCCAGAGGTCATCTCAGGTTGCAGTTCTGCAACAGGCACTCTTAAGCTTGGCCCGGTCGAAAGTATCACTGCTCGCTCGATGACATTCTGCAACTCCCGAATGTTGCCTGGCCAACGATACTGGCACAAAGCGTTCATTGTCTCTGAGGATATCGTTTCAATGTTCTTCGTCATGCGGCGTGAGAATTCCTCAGCGAAATGCCGGACCAGAAGTGGGATATCCTCAGGACGTTCGCATAACGGGGGAACTTCAATCGGAAAAACATTTAAGCGAAAGAACAGATCAGAGCGAAACTTCTGAGCATTGACCATGGCAGTCAGATCTCGATTGGTGGCCGCAATCAGACGCACGTCGGTTCGGAGAGTTCGCGTGCTTCCCAATCGCTCGAACTCGCGCTCCTGAAGAACACGAAGAAGCTTGGGCTGGAGCTCGAGCGGAATCTCCCCAATCTCGTCTAAAAATAAAGTGCCGAGGTTTGCAAGTTCCAGGCGGCCGATGCGTTGAGCGACCGCGCCTGTGAACGCGCCCTTTTCATGGCCAAATAGTTCGCTCTCGAGCAGTCCCATGGGGAGGGCTGCACAGTTCAGTCTCACGAACGTTTTCGATTGTCGTGGGCTGAGGTTGTGAATGGCGCGCGCGATCAATTCTTTTCCTGTGCCCGTCTCCCCAGAAATAAGCACGGTGGAATCCGTCGGCGCTACCGTTTCCACGAGCTTGAGAACGTGGCGCAGTTCGGTGCTCTTGCCGATGATCTCTTCAAAATTTGCATCGCTGCGAATCTCGCCTTCAAGGTAGAGTTTCTCTTGGGCAAGCTTTTCTGTGAGTTCTGATATCTGGCGATAGGAAAGCGCGTTTTCAACCGCTATGGCGATCTGCTTAGAAAGTTGAACTAGAAAATCGATGTCGTCGTTGCTATATGCGGCGTCTTCTCGCCGACCGAGCACCAAGAGGCCGAGTGATCGATTCCGGCTCAAGAGCGGGAGCACGCACGCAGTCTTAAGCTCCGTTCCAAAGGAAGAGTTTTCTTCCCCTTGCCTTTCCGTCAGCTCCGGCACCTTGCCAACCCAGAGCTCGCCGGTGCGGAACACACGAACAGGGACGCTGTCCTCCGCCGGTAACTGCTCGCTCTCGCTAAAAGTCCCATCACTGATCGACGTAAGGCAATAGATTCGCAGCCGTTCACTTTCGGAATCTGGCAAACCTACGCCCGCGAAATCGGATCGCATGATTCGGCCAACGCTCTCAGTAACTTCTTTCAAAACATCCTGAATCTCGAGATTCGAGACGACGTCATTGGTCAACTGAAGGAGCAGCTTCAGCCTGTCCTTTTCGTATTTGAGCTCTTTGTGGGTGCTTTGTAATTCTTCGTTGGCAACTGTGAGTTCACCCGTTCTCTGCGTAACCCTGAGTTCCAGATGATCGCGTGCGTCGCGAATTAATCGTTCTGCACGGTGACGTGAAGCACTAAACCAGCTCACCAAGAGTCCGAAGATTCCATAAATGATAAGGTAGGATTCCGAGAAAGAGCTGCCAATTCCGACCGGAAGCGGGATGCGCGTCCTGATTACACAGGAGAGTAGGAGAGCGAGCAGGCCTGGCCCCATCCCTGCATACCAAAACGTGATCGCAATGGCAGCGAAGGAGAAAGACGTGAAGGGATAGGGTAAATCGTAATGATGTAACCCAAGGGCAATCGCAAGCGCCATCGCGACCGAAGCGATCGCGGTCCCATAGCGTAGGACTAAAGTCCGCGCTGGCCGCGACGTGAACGTCGAAGCACCCGAAAAGCCCAGCGTGGAAGCTTTAGAGCCGCTGCTCAACAAGTGATCGTTCCTCAAGGAACATACGTAGACCGCTCTCAGTTGCGTTAAGCCGCTTGCTACTCCTTCGTTGAAAGGTCACACCTTATATAATCCCTGCAGGAATGGACCGCTCCCCGCCGCTTGCGGCTGCATGTCTGCAGCGAGCACCGCGGTAATTATGGTGCCTTGCTTACCCGACTCAATTTCCAAGCGGCCGCCCAGCTTGCGCGCACGTTCCGTCATGCTTTGAATCCCGACACCGGATCTTAACTTTCCTTCCTTCATGCCCGTGCCGATATCGGCGATTCGTATCAGGACGCTCACGTTTACTCGGAATATATGAATCGATGCTGCTCGGCTTCCCGAGTGCCGATGCACATTCGTCAAGCTCTCTTGGACGATGCGGAAGATTGCCGTCTCAGTATCCCGTGATAACCGTCCCAGATCCGCAGAGAGTTTCAGCTCTACAGCGATCGCACTGCGTTCGGTGAATCCCTCCACGTACCACTGCAACGCCGATCTAAGTCCCACCTCGTCGAGCAAGGGCGGATGGAGCAGGTGTGAAATGGTCCGCACTTCCTGGGAGAGCTGACCGACCAGTTCTATGCTGTCGTCGACCAGAGCCAGGCCATTATCGATGCTTATCCTGTTCTTGCCCCGCTTGCACCTTCCCTCCGAAGCTTTCTGCAAAGTACGTTGCAGCGAGACAAGGTTCATACCAATTGCTACAACGATTTGCCCTGCGCTGTCGTGCAATTCGCGCGCAATGTTGCGCCGCTCCTCATCTTGAATCTGCATTAGGTGTGAGGAGAGCTCTCTCAATTCTTCGGTGCGCTGCTCCAGCGTGCGTTGTAATTCTGCGCACTGATGTGACGTTTCCAGCTCCGCCTGGCTACGAGCGCTACTTTCCTCAGGATCGGGAGTCATCCTCGGGTTCTCCGGTTTGACCGTTAGGCAGCACGCGGGTTTCCACATTCACTGTTGTTGAAGATGTTGGCGTGCCAGTACTTCGCTGTAAGTGCAACATCGACAGCGTCCAAATGCTGACGCCGCCATCGGCTTGTCGACACTCTCGACAGCTACTCTTCTTTGCGCCCCTGACCATAAGACCTTGAAACCCTTGCGTTAGCGGCGATAGTGACGTTTGGAGAGCTGCATGCAATCACTGAACTGCAGTAGCAATCGGAGAACACTAGCCGAGAGCGCGGAATTGGAAGGACGGAAATCATTTTATGGCGAATCAAAGCACGAGAAAGTGCGCACACATACCGTGCCTTTGCGACGTAGCAAAGGGCGAGGAATATTGCGGCGAGGCTTGTCGATATGCCGGAAGCGAAGACGTGGAAATCGCGTGCCAATGCGACCACGCGTCTTGTCCGCTTACGTTCAGGAATTCTATGCGTGACGATGCAGCTGAGTTTGCAAACTGATGATGCTCGGCTGAAATCAACAGGGCGTGGCCGACTTATACGAGTGTGTCACAAGTTGACACTGTTCCTCTTTAAGCCGTGATGTGGCCGTGCCATAGGAGAATCAATTGAAATTTCTAAAACAGAGTTTGTCGTTAGTTCTTTCCTGGTGCTTATTGCTAACCACTGTGCCGGGAGCATTCGCTAATCAGGCCGACCAATCTACTCCGCCAGCTCCGGTTCAGGCCGCCCAACAGACGCCGGAACAACTGCAGCAACTCGTAGCGCCGATCGCTCTATACCCGGATGCCTTGGTTGCGCAGATTCTCGCGGCTTCCACTTACCCCAACGAGGTTGTGGAGGCAGACAGGTGGATGCAACAGCACTCCGATCTTAAGGGAGACAAATTAGGCAAAGAGGTCGACAAGCAACCTTGGGATCCTAGTGTTAAGGCGCTCACGGAGTTTCCCTCAGTGCTGGCCAATATGGACAAGAATCTTTCTTGGACATCATCGCTCGGCGACGCTTACGTCAATCAACAACAGGACGTAATGAACGCCGTGCAAGTGATGCGCGATCGCGCCCAGAAGGCAGGGAACCTAAAGAGCACATCCCAGGAAACAGTGAGCCAGCAGGGACAAACGATTGTGATCGAACCGGCTAATCCCGAGGTTGTCTACGTCCCGGAGTATGATCCGTGGTTCGTTTATGGAGCGCCCATCGGCGTCTGGCCAGGTTGGTATTCGTATCCAGGACTGTTTATTGCCGGCCCGGGAATTGGGTTCGGCGTTGGATTTGGAATCGGATTGTTTGGCGGATTTGGCTGGGGATGGCACCACTGGGGAGACGATTGGCACGGCCACGGCGTCGATTTCGACCACCACGCCTTCGTATCGCATAGCCGAGTGTTCGCTAATCGAAACAACTTCCACGGTGGAGGATTCCACGGTGCTGGAGGATTTCATGGCGGCGGGAATTTTCACGGCGGCAGCCCTAGTTTCCACGGTGGTGCAGGTACCCACTCCGGCGCATTCAGCGGCTTCAATCACGGGGGAGACGCCAGAGGGTTTTCCTCTCGTGGCGCATCGAGCTTCCATGGAGGAGGCGGGGGCTTTCACGGAGGAGGCGGCGGCGGTCACGGCGGTGGTGGTCACCGGTAAATATCGCACATAACAAGAAACGCAGTTTATCGAAACGGAGAATGAAATGACGTGCTCTACGAATCTGAAACTTGAAACATCTCCTCGACGTAGGTTCAGCTTGGCGATTGCCGCCTCGGCGCTGCTGGTCCTTGGCTCCACTCAGTTGAGCTTCGGACAGAAGTCAGGACAAAAGACGTTCTCGTCTGCAGGAGCAGCGAGTAACGGTCTTTTTCAGGCTGTCAAGAATGACGATGATCAAGCAGTGGGCGCAATCCTTGGAGCAGGGAAGGATGTGACTTCGACGAGCGACGAAATCGAGGACAAGCTCGAACGAGAGCGGTTCAGCCAAAAGTATGAGGAGATGCACCGTTTGGTTCGAGAAGCCGATGGGCGCACGGTGCTGTACATCGGCGCAGAAAACTGGCCTTTCCCAGTCCCACTGGTTTCAAAGAACGGCACATGGTACTTCGATTCCAAGACCGGTATACAGGAAATCCTGTTCCGCAGAGTGGGAGAGAATGAGATTGCCGCAATTCAGGTCTGCCAGGCATTCGCAAATGCAAAGAAGCAACAGGACACCAAAGTTACAACTGATGATGCCGCCAGGCAATACGCCCAGCAACTTATCACCGCCAGTAGTACGAATAACGAAGGCAATGCCTTCGACGGATACTACTTTCGGATTGTGAAAGAGGATTCCCCTGCCGGAGCAAATGGTGATGGTTCCAATGGAAAAAAGGCAGGCGGCTTGGTGTTGGTCGCGTATCCGGCGGAGTACCGGTTATCCGGGATCATGACCTTCATCGTTACTCAAGACGGAAAAGTATATGAAAAGGACCTCGGAACCAATACGACCAAACTCGCACCACAGATGAACCAGCGCAAACCTGATTCGGGTTGGCACACGGCGGCTTAATGCGAGGGCAGCCGCCGAACAATGAAACGATGCGAAAGCAGAAGGACGCGCCCCTGTTTCCTTTTTGGGTTGAGGATCGCGGACTGAGTTTCTTTCTCGCGTTCCTGGTGCTCATAACGGTTTTTGTTCCAATGGTTCATCTGTCACGATCAGGGCGTATTGGACTGGACCTGGTTCTCGCCATGATGCTCTTCTCAGGCGCTCTTGCGACCGTTCGCGACAGAGTTCTTTTGTGTTTGATACTCGCGGTCACTGTCTTGGAGTTCACGGCGGACTTGATCGTCGAATTTAATCCGCTGCTGGGATACTGGGGTTGGGATACGGCGCTGAAGGTATTCGGCATGGCAATTCTTGTGGTTATGACGCTGAGGCACGCGTTTCGCCCGGGACCAATCAGCGTGCATCGGGTCATGGGCGGAGTCGCGGCATATCTGCTGATCGGGCTGACCTGGTCGTTCGGATACAGGCTGCTCATGGAAGAGCGTCCGAATGCGATCCATTTCCAACAGCCTGTGATTGGAGTTCCGACTGGTGAACCGGGCCGGCTGATCTACTTTAGCTTTGCCACGCTCACGAGCGTAAGTTATGGCGACGCCTATCCGGTACATCGGGTTGCACGATCGCTGGCGATGGCAGAAGCGCTTATCGGACAACTCTATCCTACGATCCTGATCGCAACACTCGTAGGGATGTCGTTACAGACGAGGTCTCCTAATGCGGGAACGGGATAATCCAAGGATGGCAGGCGGAGTGAAATTCATCCTGATCCCTAGGATCTGGGCATTGAGAACTGCTTGGGGACGGGAGAGTGCAGAAGTTGGCTGGAAGAATGACTCCAAACTTGTTCGAACGGCATCTGAAAAATTAAATCCCTTATGGAGAGTGTAAAAATGAGTGAAAGAACAACAAGTCCATCAGCCGCTTCCAGCGGAACTATCTCACTCGGCGGCGAACTCACTGTTCATCGTCTTGGTTTCGGCGCCATGCGCATTACGGGTGACGGAATATGGGGCCCACCGAAGGACCGCAAGGCGGCAATCGCAGTTCTTCGTCGCGCAGTTGAACTGGGCGTCAACTTCATAGATACCGCCGACTCCTATGGCCCTAACGTCAGCGAAGAACTGATCGCCGAAGCGCTGTCCCCTTATCCCAAAGATCTTGTCATTGCGACCAAGGGAGGATGGAATCGCCCCGGCCCGAACCAGTGGACACACGATGCCAGTCCAGCGCATTTGCGCAGCGCAGTAGAAGGCAGCTTGAAGAGATTGCGCTTGGATCGAATTGATGTTTACCAATTGCACGCGCCGGATCCGGTTGTGCCGTTGGACGCTTCCCTTGAGACTCTGGCGAACATGCAAGCAGAAGGAAAGATTCGTCTGGTCGCGTTGTCCAATGTCACGGTGGAACATATTGAGCGCGCACGGAAACTCGTACCCATCGTGTCAGTCCAGAACCGGTACAGTTTCGCCGATCGTGAATGGGACTATGTCGTAGATTATTGCGAACGCAACGCAATCGCCTTCATCCCATGGTTTCCACTCGGAGCTGGGAGTGTTGCCGGCAGGCTACTGGAGCGAATTGCGAAGGATCGCCAGGTGAAACCCATCCAGGTCGCATTAGCGTGGCTGCTGAAGCGGTCCCCGATAGTGCTGCCGATTCCCGGAACTTCTTCCGTTGCGCATCTCGAAGAAAACGTGGAGGCAGGGTCGTTGCAATTGTCGGAGGAAGAATACATGGAGCTGACAGGGATTGCTGAGCTGGCATCCTGAGAACTCGGCCGACTCCTCCGGCGAATGTCGCGCTGCCGGCGGAATACAAGGAGGGTTACGCGCAATGGAGAACGAGAGTACTAACGAGAAAGTTTCGCGGCGTGGATTTCTTGAATTAGGCTCGGCTGCACTGGCCGCTGCGGCTGGTGGTCTGGCGGTGAGCGGCGCTATAGCGCAGGAGAACCCGTCGGCCAAAACTCAAAGTGACCGGAGCGCAACCGAGCCGGCTCCTGCGAATGGCCCCCTCAACCAACAGAACGCGGATTCCGAATGGCCACCAGCTACCGATTCCAAGAGCCTAGTTCGAAATTTCAAGTATCCGTTCTCTTTTGCAAACAAGCGTGCCTACGAAGGTGGATGGTCGCGGGAAGTGACGGTTCGGGAACTGCCGGTCTCGAAAGACTTGGCAGGGGTCAATATGAGACTTACAGCCGGTGGCGTTCGTGAATTGCACTGGCACACGGCGGATGAATGGGCGATCGTGCTCTACGGGAGCGCGCGGATCACGGCGATTGATCGCGAGGGCAAGAGTTTCGTTGCCGACACGAAGAAAAACGATCTTTGGTATTTCCCCAGCGGGATTCCACATTCGATTCAAGGCCTCGATCCGGATGGTACGGAATTCATGCTTGTATTCGATGATGGAAATTTTTCAGAGTCAGAAACGCTCCTGCTCAGCGACGCGATGGCGCACCTGCCGCCCGAGGTCTTGTCAAAGAACTTCGGCGTCGCCGAAGCGACCTTGAGAAATCTGCCCAAAAAAGAGCTATTTATTTTTCAAACTGCAGTTCCCGGATCACTGGAGGCCGACCAGAAAGCAGCCGCAGGAGCATTAGGGACATCGCCAGAAAGTTTCGCTTTTCGCACGATGGATATGCCGCCGACGAAGCGCACGAAAGGTGGAGAGGTGCGCATCGTTGATTCGAGCATCTTCAAAGCCTCAACTAACGTTGCGATGGCAATGGTCACGGTTCACCCGGGAGGGTTGCGCGAGCTGCATTGGCACCCCAATGCCGACGAATGGCAGTATTACATCACAGGAAAGGCGAGAATGACTGTGGTGGCAACAGGTAACCTCGGTCGCACCATGGACTTTCAGACGGGGGACGTCGGATACGTGCAAAAAACCCTGCTGCATTACATCGAGAATACAGGGGACACGGACCTGATTTTCCTGGAGATGTTCAAAAGCAGCTTCTATCAGGACCTGTCGCTTTCACAATGGTTGACACACACGCCGCCCGAGCTTGTTATGGCCCATCTCAATATCGACAAGGCAACGCTGGATGCCATACCGAAAGATGAGTTGGTGGTCGTACCGGGTTAGTGGGGAGCGCCACGGCCGACATTGGAACAGATTGAGGTTAGATGGGGAGTAGCGGAATTGTTGGTGACGAATCACAAGGCGGGAAAGTGGGCCCATATCCTCCTTCTTATCGGTGCGGAGTTTTTCTTCGCATCTCTGGGCCGCGCCCAGACTGTTCCGTTGCCGGAACCTCCGCAGGTGCGACCGAAGAATCATGTGACATCGCTCGCGCTGCATGGGGTAAATGAAAATGGCCGGGACGCGTTCGCATTTGGTGGTCACAATATAGCTCCGGTAATCCGTGCTTCTCCCGGCGACGTTCTCAAAATTGACTACATCAACGACCTTCCGAGTAAGTCCCTCGAGACTTGTGCGGTGAATCCATGCATGGACATGACCAACTTACATTTTCATGGCCTCACCGTGTCGCCGGACTCCCCGCAAGATGACGTCCTGACAATGCTGGCGCAGCCTAGCCACGCGTTGCACTACTCGGTTGAGATTCCACGCGATCATCCGCCAGGCCTGTACTGGTACCACACTCATCCTCATGGCGAGAGTGAGCGCCAAGTGCTCGACGGAATGTCAGGAGCGATCGTCATTGAGGGAATAAAGCGTTACGTCCCCGAAGTGAAAGGGCTTCGTGAGCGTGTGCTCGTTCTACGTGGCCGTTCGATTGAGCATGATCCCAATGCAGCCGAACTCAGGCAGCATGTTGGAATTCCATCTAAGGGATGTGGAGGAGAAAAAGAGCCACCGGAGGAAATCTTTACAGTGAATGGGGTGGTTCGCCCGCGAATCCAGATCGCGCCTAATGAACGGCAGTTCTGGCGTGTCGTGAACGCCTCGGCGGATCGCTACTTGGATCTACAGCTTGATGGTCAGACACTTGAGATCGTTGCGCTAGATGGAATGCCCCTCGCGTATCACAATCCGAAAGCGCCGACGCGCACAACGAATCACTTGCTGCTGGCACCTGCGGGGCGGCTCGAAGCCATCGTCACCGGTCCACAGCCAGGAACACATAGTGCGCTGCGTACGCTTTGTGTTGATACCGGTTCAGCCGGAGATCCCAATCCAGAGATGGTGCTTGCAGACGTAGTACCAGCGAAGAATTCAGATCAGCCCGGTTTACATGCGCCACTTAAACAAGCGGATGCAATCGATAATCGGCCACCTGTTTACAAGCCGATAGACGTTGAACCGCTGAAGAAGACTGCGCCGGACTTCACTGTCACTTTCACTGAGGATAAGAATGGCTTTTACATCAATGGCCGCAAGTTTGCGATGGACGCGAGCCCAATGACGACTGCTCGCATAGGTACTTATCAGCATTGGCGGATAGTCAATCAGACTGACGAATTACATCCTTTTCATATACACCAGGTTCATTTTCTGGCTTATGCAGAAAACGGTGTCCCGCTCGCAAACCCAGCGTGGCTGGATACCGTCAATGTTCCATACGCTGGCTCTGTGGACGTGATCCTGGACTTCACCAATCCGGTCATTAAGGGTATGTCGGTGTTTCATTGTCATCTGCTGAACCATGAAGACAAGGGGATGATGGCCAAGATCTTGTTTAACTAGTAGGGAAGTGCAGCGGGAAATTTATGACTGAGGTGAAGCGGCTGAGTTACCTAGTTTTATTGATTGCGATCGCCACCCTGTCGGGATATTCGCAAGAGACCGGCGCTGAATATGTTGCACCCTCGCAAGCAGGCCCAAAGGGTAGTGCTCCCAGGATGCAGGTTCAACTACTGAACCGCGGAGAGCCGACCAAAGAATACGCGGTTATCTTTTATAAGGGAGATGAGGCTTTTTCCGGATTGCAGGAGTTTGCCGAAAAGTATCACGTTACGAGTGCGCATTTCACAGCTATTGGAGCCATGAGTGGCGCAACGCTAGGGTGGTTTGATCCGCAGCGAAAAATGTACAAGAAGATTCCCATTGATGGTCAGCACGAAGTAATTGGGATGAGTGGCGACATTGCACTTTATCAAGAAAAGCCCGTAGTTCATACACACATGGTGGTCGGCGCCTCAGATGGAACAACGCGCGCCGGCCATGTACTTGCTGCGTACGTAGCGCCGACTTTGGAAGTGATGGTTATAGTCGATCCAATAACGATGCATAAACGCTTTGATCCGGAAACAGACCTAACTTTGATTGATCCAACATCGAAGTAGCGTGAGCGATACGTGAACCACAGGTTGCTACTGCGCTGGCAGAACGTTGTCTTCCAGACTTGCAAGTCGAGCGGCATGGCGAAGCTTCCACTGATCTGGAAGCCAGGACGGCAACTCACTCATGCGGGTCTGCGGCAGGTTCATCAACAACTGCGTGAGATAGAGCTGGGGATCGATTTCGTGCCGGCGGCAGGTGCTGGTTAAGCTGGCTAGGATCGCGGCGGTTCTTCCACCCCGCGGATTACCTACGAATAACGAATTCTTCCGGTTGAGCACGACACGTTTCATCTCGCGTTCACTGACATTATTGTCTATGGGCACGGTGCCGTCGGAACAGAATACGTTCAGCTCGGCCCATTGGCTCAGGGTGTAGTTCACCGCCTCTGCCATGGGATGCTTGGGTAGCAGTTGCTCTTTCCAGGCCAGAAGCTTCTGTCGTAAGTCGGCCAACACAGGTCCCGAGTGCGCTTGCCGCAGTGTCAAGCGCTTCTCTACAGAAACATCCTTGGCCTGCTTCTCCACGATATAGAGAGCGCGTATCAAAGTCACGGCTTCGCGCGCAATCTCCGGCGCCACCTTCTCGGCGTCGATAAACTTCCTGCGCGCATGCGCCATACACCCAGCCCGCGTGATCTGATTGCCCGCCACCACCCCGTTGTAGCCGCCATAGGCATCGGCCAACAAAATCTCCCGGTAATCTTGCAGAAAGTATTTCGGCCCGTCTCGCCCGCGATGCAAGGTGAAGTCGAACACGTTATAAGGATTTGCCTCATCGCCTACATACACCCACATTCGCGCCGATTGCGTCTTACCCACGCTGAGCATCGGCAGAATCGTGTCATCGGTGGCCACCACATGCGACTGCCGCACCCGCTCTGCCATCAGCTCATATAACGGCATCACAAGATCGGCCACATCCCCGCACCACACCGACTGCGTCGCCCGCGAGATCTCAAATCCCTGCCGCTCAAAAATATCTTCCAGCCGGTACAGCGGCAGATAGTCAGCGAACTTGCTGGTTACGATGTAGGCCAGCAGCCCTGGCCCCGCCATGCCCTTATCGATCGCTGCTTCTGGTTTAGCCGCCACTTCCATCTGCGGTTTCTCACCCACTCTCTCGCATCCCGGACAGGCGTACTTTTTGCGCACGTGCTGCAGGCGTTCGAAACGGCCAGGAATGTACTCAATCTGCCAGCTTTCCTCGGCGCCCACCTCTTTGCGTTCGACTCCGCAGCACGGACAAATTCGCTCTTCGACGCTGAGTTCGTAGACGTGAGTCGTGACCGGAAGATTCTCGAAGTTGGCTAGATGCCGCCGCCCCTGGCGCCGCTTCACCCGCCGCAGCTCGTACTCGGGTGCAGCCTTGGCGGGCACATCCCCCGGGTGGACAGGCTTCTCCTCTAGTTGTTCGGCAAACTCAAGCAGCGCCTGTGCGACATCTTGGCTCGACCCCAGCCGATCGGCTCGCGGTCCGTAGTACCACTTCTTGTAACGTTCCAGTTCGAGTTGCAGCCGTAGATTCTGAAGGTGGAGTTCGTCGGCCCGCTGCTTCTGCGCTTCCGCCCGCTGCTTCTGTTGATCACGTTCCAGAATCAGCGAACGTAGAATCGCTTCCAGCGATTCACGATCTTGCGGAAGATCTTTCAGCTTCGCGTTGTCCACGGTGTGCGCTTACTATAGACACAGTCGCTGTAAGTTTCTCAGATTAATATTTTTTCTTTGTTTTCGGCGCTGATTCTTGCGTACCGCGGTACGCGCTTCAACTTGGATACATCGATGCCGTCGAGCACCATGGCTAACTCACTCGCCCGCAGCTCCAGCGAGCGCATGCCTTCTCTCCCCCGCGGCAGCTTGAATACTCCTGATTCTAACCGCTTGTACCAAAGTACAAATCCGTCTTGATCCCACAGCAAAATTTTTAGTCGATCCCCGCGTCGCGAGCGGAAAACAAAAAGGTGACCACTCAGAGGATCCTGACCAATGACCGCGCGTACTCGCTCCGCCAGCCGGTCGAATCCGCAGCGCATGTCGGTCGCCTCTGCCGCTAACCAGATGCGCGCGGCTTGCGCATGATCCAGCGTGTGCAAACTGGGAAGCCCGATCATGACTCCGATTCCACCACGGCCAGTAAGGCCCGCAAATGACTCGCGTCAAAGCTTGGCGCAACCACCAGACTCCGCCCGTTGCTGAGCCGTACCTCAATCGTTGATCCCAGCGCTGAGCACGTATCCCTCTGACTCAGGTGTGGTTTTGCAACTCGTACTTCCACGAACTGCGGTGTCGCTGCTTCTCGCAGCCGTTTCTTCCAGTAGTAAAACTGCGATGTATGCAGTTCCCGCGCACGGCAAAACGCGGCCACACTCGGCCCGCTTTCTTGCTGCTCTGAAACCAGACTCTGCCACTTTGCCCGTACTTGCTCTTTAGGTTGGGTCATCCCAGAAGCTTGCCGCGTCCAACTCGCAAAGGCAAGATGGGGTTCAGATATCGCTCAC
>JAOAPG010000294.1 GCA_025462785.1 Acidobacteriaceae bacterium | reverse complement strand
ACTCCCAGTAAAGCGCCGCCCCGTGAGTGTCCACGCCATGTTGACCTAGCGATTCTCCATGATCTCCGGTTATCACGACGATCGTATTTCCAGCTAGCCCACGCTCTTCGAAAGCTCGCAATAAGAGACCTAGCTGGTCATCGTCGTACTTCACGCCATCGTCGTACCTATCAATTTCGTTTTGCTGGGCCCACGCAGGCTTTGGATAAAAAGGTGCGCCGCCATAGGGATCGTGGACATCGAAGTAGTTCAGAAATGCGAGAAACGGCCGCTGCCGATCACGGTCAATCCAGCGCAAGACTTCATCGTTCACCACATTCGCACGTTTACGCGCTCCAAATGCGCCGCCGAAGCTGCCGGATCCTTCCGCGTCTTGATCCAATAATGATGTGAAACCGAGTTTTCGCAGCACACGCTTCATCAGACTTCTGTCGCTGCGTTTGAGGTAAATACGCGCAAACTCCCGGCCATACAACGTGCGCACAAAATCGTCCGACGGAGAATGGAAATAATCTTCGAAGTGCTGGAAGCCGCGTTCAAATCCCAGGCTGCTCGAAAAGTATGTGCGATTTGCGGAGAACGCTCCCGTGCGGTATCCCTGTTGCTCTAGCGCCTCTCCCAAGGTTGGCAACCCACGGAACGCAGAATTGCCCCAGCCCAGCCATGGCATTGGCTGAACATTGCCGACTCCATGGTCATGCATGTATCGGCCCGTCACCAGCGAGACATGCGATGGCAGGCTCCATGAGCAGGGCGCTACGGCATTTTCAAAAAGCGCCCCCTCAGCAGCCAACCGATCAATCACAGGAGTGGTCTGGCGAGAGTATCCGTAAGAAGAAACATGATCGGCTCGTAACGTGTCGACTACGATGACCAGCACGTTTGGGGAATTCGGTGCAGTCGCTGGAAGTTTCGCCATTTCGTCACGCTCGTGCAGCCACTTGCCTCCCTGGATCGCGCCGAAAATCAGGAACCACGCCGCGATCAGTGCAGGTAAGCTTCTTTGCAAGAAGCGCACGGCCCGGATTTCGTTTCGAGTAAACCAGCGAGTAAACGCGACTGCGGCTCCGAGCGAGAGTAAAACGCAAGCGAGATGGAGCAAGCGACTGGTGAGAGTAAGAAAGTCGTAGATCGTCAGGAAACTAAGGACAAAAATCAATGCACGAAATGCATTTACGCGGGACGATACACGCGAGGCAAATAGTACTAGCAACGCAATAATGGCAAAGAAAATCACATCCACAATAGGCGAAATCCAGAGGATTTCTTTGGAGACGTGCATCATCGGGCCCCATCGCTGCCAGTTGATCCTCTGGAAAAGAAGAAGTCCGAGGCCCTCAATCACGCCGGTAAGAATGCCGAAGCAGGCGGACAGAGCCAGCAAAGATATTGGGGATATTCTGGGAGGAGCCGCCGATTGGGTGGAAGAGTGCAAAGAAGATTGATTTTAATCCATTTGATTGTCGCGAACTTGGTTTCCCGGGCGCTGATGGCACTTTTGCCGCCTGTCGAGTAGAGTGAAACGGAAAACAGGACATCGCAAATCAATACTCTTGCCAACACCCGCCTCGTTCCCAGCCCCGAGAAAGTGACTTCATCAACCTGGGCGACATTGATTGTGCCTGCAATATTCATCGTCCTTTACCTTGCCCAATGTGTGTGGTTCATTCGCACGCAATCCCTCACTTACGATGAACCGGTTCACATTGCCGATGGACTGGATGCATGGCGGCACGGCCGCTTTGAGCAGTACAACGATCATCCGCCGCTGGCTCGGCTTCTCTGCGCGCTTCCCCTAATTTTCGATAAGTGGCAGATCGGCTTGCAGCGTTTTCCTAATGGTTTTCACGTGAACCAAATCTCGCCCGACCCGGTGAGCCTTGCCTGGCGTGCCCGTGCTGTGAACGTCCTGCTCGGGCTGATTTTAGGACTATTGCTGTGGCGGGTCGCAAGCCGGCTGCTCTCGCGCAGTGCTGCGAATTTTGTTCTCGCGCTGTTTGCGTTCTCGCCTGCGCTGATCGCGCACTTTTCTTTGGCGACAACCGATGGCGCGGCAGTCCTTTTAATTTTTGCAGTGGCGTGGGGAGTCACGGGTTATAGGCCTGACCCAACGTGGCCTCGAACCTTTCTGATGGGCGTACTTCTCGGATTGCTCTTGCTCGCGAAGTTCTCGACTGTAGTGATGTTTGTCGTGGCCCTGTTCTGGATACTCATCCTTGGCACTGACAAGATTACCCCGAATCCTCGTCGATGGAACTGGGGCAGGGCCGCGGTCACACTGCTGACAGCATTCTTTGTGCTATGGACGGGATATTTCTTTCACGTCTCGCATCTGACGATACGTGACCATCAGCTGACGGCGACCTTTCCTCATTGGGACGAACCCATTCAGAAGACAGTCCGTTCCAATGCCAACGTCAGCATGTGGGTTCCTGCCGGCGAATACGTTGAAGGCTTTCGTACTCTCGTCCGCCACAATGCACAGGGGCAGGCGGCATTTTTCCTGGGAGAAATTTCGCCAAAAGGCGGATGGAAGTCTTACTACCCTGTCGTGATTTTGCTGAAGTGGGCGACCGTAGTTTTGGTTTTGTCCATCGCTGGATTGCTGCTTGTTTTGTTTCGCAAAATACGAACGCCTACAGACCTCTGGATTATGGCGTCTTTCCCAGCCCTGTACCTGATTACGGCGATTTTCGCTCACTTCAATATCGGAGAACGTCACGTTCTGCCGCTTTATCCCTTCGCACTGCTCTTTGCCGGAGTGGTTTGGGAATCCCTTTACAAAAACCGCATCGCCAAGTTGCTTCTGATTTCGTTCGTCATCATCAACGCAGCAGACGCACTGCGATATGCCCCCGGATATCTGTCCTACTTCAATGTGTTTGTTCGTCCCGCAAATGCGTACAGCTTGCTGTCGGATAGCAACCTGGACTGGGGGCAAGGGCTCCTCGCCGTGCGCGACTACGAACGCAATCATCCGGCCGAGCAAATCTGGCTGGCATACTTTGGCAGCGTAGATCCCCCAATTTACGGAATCAACGCCCAGCGTCTCAAAGAGAATGAAAGGGCGGTCGGAACCGTCATCGTGAGCGCGACCAATCTCTCCGGACAATTCCTGCAAGACCCTCAAGGTTACCGCTGGTTACTCAATCAAAAGCCAGATCAAATCCTCGATGGTTCGCTATACGTTTTTCGGGTAGGTCGCCCGTAGCGGGGCGCGACAGGCAATGCCGGCAGCGCGGCAAAGTGAAGTTGTGTAAAGCTTTGTCCCGCCCACAACACATTTCAGGGTTTCTGCGTCTAACCTTTTGCGGCGGAGCCCAATCTCCGTCTACCTTGGCTTTCCCGAAAGTCAAACAGGTATAATTAGAACTTCGCCTATTCACTCGGAGGAAGTCTTATGGAACCGCGCGCAAGCGCTCTTTGGATGCGATTCAAGGCCAATCGCCTGGCATCCACTTTCATGATCTTAGCCACCTTGTCCGTCGGTATTTTGATCGGAACTGTCATTTCCTACGGCGTAAAAGGCCAGGAGAGCAAGAAAGCCTCCGACGCCACGCCGCTGAGCGTGCCTTCTCCGCAGCGGCTATCGAATCAGTTCTCTCAGCTTTCCAAGCAGCTCGAGCCGAGTGTCGTCAATATCAATACCGAATCCACTATTAAGAACCCGCATCGCCGCGGGGGTGGAGGTGGTGGCGAGGGCGACGACCAGAATCCTTTTGATGACTTCTTCGATAAGTTCTTTGGCGGCCAAGGTGGCGGAGGCGGCCAGGGTCCCGGCGCCAATCCCATGCGCGAGCGCGCCCTCGGTTCTGGCGTGATAGTCGATCCTAAGGGTTACATTCTCACCAATCGCCATGTGGTCGAGAAAGCTGACCGTATTCGCGTAAAGCTGCAAGACGATCCGCCGGGCGTCCTGCACGATGCCAAGGTGATCGGGACCGACCAGGAAACCGATCTGGCCGTGATCAAAATTGATACAGATCGTCCGCTTACCGTGGCCAAGCTGGGCAATTCCGACAGCATGGAAGTGGGCGACTGGGTCCTCGCGATCGGCAGCCCCTTCGGATTGCAAGAAACCGTGACCGCAGGCATTGTTTCTGCGAAGGGACGTAACATCGTTCCCAACCGCCAGTTCCAGTCATTCATTCAGACTGATGCCGCGATCAATCCCGGTAACTCGGGCGGGCCACTCGTAAACATGGCGGGCGAGGTGATCGGCATCAACACGGCGATTCTCACCGACACCAATGCCTACGCGGGCGTCGGATTCGCGATGCCTTCCAACACCATCGTGCAGGTCTACAACCAGCTCATCGGTCCAGAACATCGCGTTGCGCGCGGCTCTATCGGAATCATGTTCAATGCGCAGGAGAATCCTGCGATCGCGCGTGTCTATGGATCGGGTTCCGGAGTGACGGTTTCTGATGTGACTGCCGGCAGCCCCGCCGATCAAGGTGGAATCAAAATTGGCGACACCATCGTTTCCGTCGACGGCAAGACAGTGAAGACCGGCGACGAACTGGTTGCTGACATCGCCAGCCGCAAGCCCGGTTCCAAGATCACATTGGGCTTCATCCGGAATGGCAAGAAGCAAGACGCTAGCGTTACCGTAGCGGATCGGGCGAAGCTCTTCGCGACGAGGCTTGGAGATGAAGAGGCGGGTGGAGAAGAGAACACGCCGAAAGAAAGCCGCCTGGGAGTTACAGTGCGCGGCTTGACCTCCGACATGGCGGACAAGCTCGACATTCCCGCCGGTAAGGGCGTGATCGTGCAAGACGTAAAGCCCGGATCGTTTGCCGACGATATAGGCTTGACCCGCGGCGACGTTATACTCGAAGTTAATAAGCAACCCGTAAACGGCGAGGACGAATTCAACCGCGTTCAGTCGTCATTGAAGAGTGGACAGGATGCCGTCTTCCTGGTTCGCCAGCGTGGAGCAGGACGCCAGGGTGGAACCATCTTCCTGGCCGGTACGCTTCCGTAACCTTAGCTCTGGCACTACCGGGACTGGCACCGAGACCCTTATTGGGAGATCATGATCTCGGTGCCAAGCTCTTTTGGCCTTTGAGGTGAATATTGGGTCTGGATGGATTTAGGCCGGGAAAGATCGCAATAGCAGGCTGCGCCGTACTTTTGGCTGGCGCGCTTTCCTTTGCCCAAACCAGCGCGACGGCGACAGGCACGAAAAAGCCAGCGCCCAAGCATGTTGCGGTGAAAACTTCATCTCAGAAAACACGCACGGGAAAATTAACAAAATCAACAACTGTCGCACACCGGTCTACCGCTGAGGGCGTGAAAGGCCGCAGATCGCGCAAGTCTGCCGCGAAGCCTAGAGGCCAGCAGAAGATCGACTCCAGCCGCACCCAGGAAATTCAGCAGGCGTTGATTCGTGAGCATTACCTCAGCGGAAGTGCCTCAGGGAACTTCGATGACGCGACTCAGCAGGCGCTGCGCCGCTATCAATCCGCCAATGGATGGCAAAGCAAAACAGTCCCAGACTCCCGCGCGCTGATTAAGCTCGGCCTTGGTCCGGACCATGAACATCTTCTCAATCCTGAAAGCGCTATGACCATGCCTTCGCAGACGCCCCACAACGCGCAATACGCCGCTCCGACAAGTGACCCGGCGTCGCAGGACAAAAGCCGGCAATAAAAAAATCAGTTTTTAAGTAACGGCTCAGGGAAACAAGGCAGAGGCTGTCCATTCACGATCGCCCGGGGATTGCCGTCCACCAGCGCCTTGGCTACCTCGCCTGCGACTTCCTGGCCTCCCCTGTGTGTCTCTGTGCTCTCGGTGGTTTATTACATGCAATTGTCCAAGAATATCGATGTCGTCTGCTATCACCACTGGAATATTTTGGGAGTCTGCGTATATGCCTTGCTATGTTACTGGCTCTGGAAAATAAGGCAGCGGCTGTCCGTTCACGATTGCCCGAGGATTGCCGTCCACCAGCGCCGTGGCCAGGTTGTCTCCGAACTCGTCCGCAACCTCTTTGCGTGCGGCTGAAAGATTCGGAATCCGATTCTTCGTATCATGAGCATCGCTTGCCAGTACATGAACCGCGTTCCGCTTCAACAACCATTGTGCGGTTCGCCACACACGCTCGCCCCAGAACCCTGTTACCGCTGAAGCCGTGACCTGCACCACACAGCCAAGCTCAATCCATTTCAGAATCCGCTGGGGATTCTGCTGCATAATAGGATTTCTCTCCGGATGCGTAATCACCGGCGTCATCCCCTTGTCGCGTAATGCTGAGAAAGTGTCGTCCATCTGCACCGGAACGCCGTAATTGCTTAGCTCGACAAGCAAATAGCGCGTGCCTTCGATGCAATACCGCTCAGGAACGAGCATCACGTCCTGAAGATTCTCATAAGACAGATGGAAGTCGCAGCCCAGGCTGAACTTTGGCGCAGGTCCTACTTTTTCGCGCAGAACGTTTAGCAAGCTGGCGAGATATTCGCGGTCATAACGATAGCGTTCATTGGCATGCGGAGTGGCAACGATATGCTCGATGCCATCGGCGACAGCCATACGGCACATCTCTTGAGAGACATCCCAAGACTTGGGACCGTCGTCGACTTCGGCAAGAAGGTGGCAGTGAATATCAATCACGAGACAGAAATTCCAAAAGCGCAGCACATATGAGAAGTCATTTACCTGTACGAAGATTTAAGCAGATTCTTGTGGAAAGACCAAGCGCAGCATTTCGCAAATTGGGAAACAAACCGGGTGTCGAAGCGGCGTAGCCGCCGAGGAATCTGTTTTAGCTCGTGTGGCGCGGGCGACCTCGTCCGTGGCTTTTGCCTTCGCTTTTGCCTCGTGCCTTGAGCGCAGCTGTGGAAGAGCGGACGCTTCAGCGCCGCGTAAATCGCCACGCAAACAAAACGCGGCCCTGAAAGGGCCGCTCTTCCACACGTCTCGAACGATTCCACTATGAAATCTCATTTGTCATCCTGACGCAGTCGGACAAAGCGAAGGTCTGCAAGTCGAAGTTGAGGCGGTTAGCGGGCGTTTGAGCCCTCTGCCGAAATCCTGAGCGAAGTCGAACGGGACCCCTTACTCGTCCATGCATTTCGTCCACCCCACATATTGTCGTTGATCACAAATCCCTGCCACTGAATTTGATGGCATCATTACTGAAAGATTGGCTATTCTTTTGAGAACTATCGGGTACCTGGGTAATGTGCAACCGGCTGCTTTCTAGAGCATCGTAAAAGCATCATGGGGCAGCGCAACATGGGTCAAGGAAAAAGATCAGCCAGTGTCAGGAGCCGCGAATTGCGATTTCAATTTGAAGTTGAGCGCGAAACGGATGGCCGCTAGATAGCCGAAATTCCATAAGTGGCAGGAGCCTTGGCATATGGAGCTACTCTGGAAGAGGCGAAAGCAAAAGCCTATGCGCTCGCGCTACACGCCGTCGCTGATGATGTCGAACAGTCCAAGAATATTCCCGACTCTATCAGTATTCTGCCCGCCTCCGCTTGAGCGAGTGGTCTAGCGCAAAGGCTAAGCTCGTCCTCCGAGCACTTCAGCGCAAAGGCTGGAGCATCGTTTGCCAACGCGGTTCACACGTCAAACTACGCCATCCTGATTATGGCAACTACATGTTGGGTTTCCACGACAACGAAGAACTTGGTCCCCGAATGTTAGCTCGGATATCGAAGCACACAAATCCGACTCCCGAATATTTGTAAGAGTTCCAGCGACGCCGCGCTACAATCGTGCTTCCACAACCTTCTCCGGAATTCCGGCGACGCCTGCTATGAACCTGCTTCGACGTACCCTCGGCGCACTCGCACTATGCGTCGTGATAGCACTCGTCGTCATTCTTGCCCTCAATGTGGGCGGATGGAGAGCGCTCGTTCAAGCGAGACTGTTGCGCACAGAGAACCAGCCGATAGTTGTGCCGCCCCCGCCAAACTTTGAGCCGCAAGTTCCTTCCGGATTTCGAGCCTCGATCTTTGCGACAGGGTTCACCTCTCCGCGATGGCTGGCGGTGGCTCCCAATGGAGACGTATTCGTTGCCGATTCGGCCGCTAATCAGGTTATCGTTCTACGAAATCGAAACGTCGGAGAAAAGGCCGAGTCTCGAGAGATCTTTGCCGAAGACCTGAACCTGCCTTTTGGAATCGCTTTTCATGACGATTCTGTGTACATCGCTAATACGAATGAAGTCGTTCGCTTTCGCTACGATTCCGTTACCTCGAAGCGGCTGAGCGGCGCGGAACACATCCTCGACCTCCCGGGAGGCGGCTACCATCAGCACTGGACTCGTTCCCTCGCCTTTAGTCCCGACGGCAAGCAACTATTCGTTTCCATAGGATCGCGCAGCAACGTGGCGATTGAATCTGATCCGCGTCGTGCCGCGATCTTGGTCGCGGATGCTGACGGTAAGAATTCGCGAATCTATGCCAGCGGATTGCGCAATGCCGTCGGGATTGCGTTCAATTCTGAGTCCAACGAACTGTGGTCCGCGGTAAACGAACGAGACGATATTGGAGACGATGTGCCGCAGGACTACTTCACCCATGTCATCGATGGAGCCTTCTATGGTTGGCCGTATGTTTACGAAGGCGGCCACGTGGACGGCCGGGTGACGCAGCGCCCGGACTTAGCGGCAAAAACTATCGCAGCCGACATGCCGCTGGGAGCGCACGTTGCTCCTCTGCAGTTCGCCTTCTATGAAGGGAATCAGTTTCCTCCGGCATACCGGAACGGCGCCTTTATTGCCGAGCATGGCTCCTGGAATCGCCGCATCCGGAATGGATATCAGGTTGTATTTGTCACCTTTCAAAATGGACGGCCCACCGGAAAGCCAGCCTCCTTCTTCTCCGGTTTCGTGCCTGATCCCGCGGGAAAGAACGTTTATGGCCGGATGGTGGGTGTAGCGATCGCCAAGGACGGCTCTCTTCTGATTTCCGATGACGGAGCCAATGTCATCTGGAGAGTGTCCTACCAGCGGCAGTGAAGCACATCACCTGAGCGCAGCAAACATCGTTCTCCCGAATTGGGAACGGAATCTTGTCAATAGGCAGAAGTTACACGAACGCACTTATCTCGTTGTGAACAAGGCGACAATAAAGTTCGAAAGTGTGGCGCAATTACCTATTACGAATTGATATAATGGAAGTATCAGGTATAGCTGAACGACGCGGCCCAAGGGCCGCGTTTTTTATTGGAGAGCCAGAATCCATGAACAAGCTGGGCAGTAAAATCAAAGACAACACAAAACGCGGAGACTGGGCTGAGTTGTGTTTCATGGCCCGTGCGACCGAACTTCAACTGCATGTTTCCAAGCCTTGGGGAAACTCCTATCGCTACGATGTCGGCATCGAATGCGGCGGGAAATTGCTGCGAGTGCAGGTGAAGTGCACCATGCATAAGCATCCCGATGGCAAAGCCTACGTATGCACCACCCGTGGCCACAATGTCATCGGAGGCCACTACATCGAAAAAGAAATTGATTTTCTCGTTGCATATATCATTCCCGAAAATATCTGGTACATCTTTCCTGCACGAGTCTCTTCCAAGCTGAAGTGGTCGATCTATCTGCGGCCCGAGGCCAAAGGAGAAAAGTACGGGCGCTATAAGGAGGCGTGGGAACTTCTGCTGAGCAGGGAGAAGCGGGCGAAGGCGAAGGCTGCGGGCGCTGGTGGGCGGGACTGAGGAGGCGACTGCCATTGGAGAAGCGAACCAGTACCACAAAATGAAGAAAGAGAGCGGGCGAACTTTGTGTCGACACGGAAACCGGACGCCGGAACTTTACGATTGTTTACAAAACAATTGAATGAGATCCGCTATAGTGCTCCCACTTGCGCTTCTGTACTAGGAGCCTGCCGCGACCCCTCAAGGCAGGCTCCCATATTTTCTCTGCGTTCGTGCGCTTCGTTTCATCTGGTCTATCCTCCCGGTTAAATCACTTGCATGAGAGTGACGCCATCAAACGAAAGGCAGGCAAAGAAACTCCAATCGAACGTATTTTTCGGGAAGTCATCGGCCGGAAGATGAATGCAACCGAAAAGCGCATCTTGTTAGCCAAACCAAAGCACAAACTTAAATCGCTATAAATTCAAGCTGTATAGCCGGGAGGGAGGTACTAGAAGGGATTAGTCAGTCGCAGTCTTCTTCTTGAGCATCTGTTCTTTTTCTGCAACAAGCTCGTTGAGCTCTTCGACCAATTGCAGGAATTTGTTCTGATCTTTTTCTTCTGCGATGAGACCGCAAAGTTCTTTAATTCGTGGCGTAAATTCGTGATTCATCTTGCGGCCTTGGTTTTCAGCACCGAACAGATGCTGAGCGTTTCCGAAAAGAATTTCGGGAACGGCTGGCGAAGTTCGGCTTGGAGTTACATCCGGACAAGACTCGACTGATCGAGTTCGGGCGGTTCGCCGCTCGCGACCGGAAAGCGCGGGGAGAGGGAAAACCTGGAGTGCACCCCAATAATGAGACAAGATATTAAGGGGCCAGCTACATTGAATGGAGGAGAACCATGCTGGTGCCCCGACAAGAGTTTTCCCGTGTATTGAAGATGGCTGCGTTGCGTGAGATCGACTCCGGAAAAGGAATCGCGGAGGTGGCTC
>JAOAPG010000445.1 GCA_025462785.1 Acidobacteriaceae bacterium | reverse complement strand
CGGTCAGCGTGGTTGCGTCAACAATCGCGAACGGAACATCCAGCATGCGTGCCAGCGTTTGCGCCATCAGCGTCTTACCCGTACCCGTCGGGCCGATCAACATGATGTTCGACTTGGAGAGCTCGATGCCATCGCCCGCTGCTTTCTGGCGATTCATGTAGATCCGCTTGTAATGGTTGTAAACTGCAACTGCCAGCTTCTTCTTGGTTTGTTCTTGCCCAATGACGTACTCGTCAAGGAAGGTCTTCACTTCCAGCGGCTTGGGAAGCTGGTTGGGAGTGGTGGCTACAGGCGTTGCAGCTCGATCGTCTTCCAGAATGGAGTTGCAGACCGCGACACACTCGTCGCAAATATAGGCCCTGGGGTAATCCGAAGGCGAAGAGATTAGTTTGGCAACTGCGTCCTGCGATTTATGGCAGAACGAACATCTTAGTACTTCCTCAGTGCCGGTCCTGTTTTTCACTCGGCTCTACTCCTTATTCGCCGATCACTCTGGCTCCTGGGCGTACCTTTTGCCGGTAACGCAGAGGATCGCTGTCTTGCCGAGACCAATCAAACAAGGCTTGACCGGCGAAAACCGATCATACCCTTACTTGGTCTTGTAAATGATATCGTCGATGATTCCGTATTCCTTCGCTTGTTGCGAATTCATAATGAAGTCGCGTTCGACGTCCTTCTCTACTTTATCCAACTTCTGCCCGCTGTGCTTCGCAAGTAACTGGTTTGTTATCTCGCGCATGCGCAGGATTTCCCGGGCATGAATGTCAATGTCGGTAGCTTGCCCCGACAGCCCTCCCATCGAAGGTTGATGAATCAAGATCCTCGAATTGGGAAGCGCATTCCGCTTCCGCGGCTCGCCAGCAGACAATAATAACGCCGCCATCGACGCCGCTTGACCCACGCACAAAGTCATCACATCATTCTTTACGTATTGCATCGTGTCGTAGATGGCCATTCCCGCTGTAATCGATCCGCCCGGCGAATTGATATAGAGCTGAATGTCCTTCTCCGGATCTTCCTGCGCCAGGAATAACATTTGCGCAATCACCAAGTTAGCAATGTTGTCATCGATTGGCGTGCCAATAAAGATGATGTTATCGCGCAGCAGCCGCGAATAAATGTCATAAGCCCGCTCGCCCCTCCCGGTCTGTTCGATCACCATGGGAACAAGCATCATTTGTGGGTCTTTCACGTTCACCTTTCACACTCCTGGCCGGTCTATCTACTCGGGTTTCTGGGGGAATCGAAATGCGTCCACTTACACGGACTGATGATACAGAAAGTCGAGGGTCTTCTCGGTGCGGATTCTATTTCGGATTCTATCCAGAGCACCGTCACGTGTCAATCGCGCGCGGATCTCTTCGGGCGTCTGTTTTGATTGACTTGCGAGAGCCTCAATCTCGCGATCAATCTCCTCGTCAGCGACCTCGATTTTCTGCCCGTCCGCAATCTTTTCGAGCAGCAGGGAAGCCTTCACTTCCTGTACCGCCTGGTCCCGTTGTCCGGCGCGAAGACGGGCAAAGTCCATCTTCTTAATATCTTCCTGCTTCATACCTTGCGCGACCAAAGCTCGGAACCCGCGTTCCAGTCGAACATCCACCTGGCGGTCGACCAGCGACTCAGGAATCTCAAATTCATTGCGCTTGACCAGCTCGGCTACCAGCTTGTCCTTGGATTCATGTTCCGCCTTATGCTTACGCTCCTGCTCCATGCCTTCGCGAATGCGCGTACGAACTTCATCCAGGCTGGCGAACTCACCCAAGCTCTTGGCAAAATCATCGTTCAACTCTGGGAGTGTCTTTTGTTTGATGCTCTGAACCTTGGCCGTGTAGTTGAACTTCTTTCCCGCCAACCGTTTATCCGCGCTGTCTTCCGGATAATTCACCTCAAAGCTTCGTTCATCCCCGGCAGACGCTCCCCGCAGATTGTCAGTGAACTCTGGCATGGTGTTCTTACCGCCAATCTCGATCAGCACGTCATCCATATGCACCGGCTGTCCTTCGCCATCCTGAGGCTTGCCATCGACCGAAGCCTGCGCGAAATCGCCATCGGACAAAGTTGTTCCTTCAATCGTCGTGAAAGTAGCGCGTTGTTCCTGCAGGTCCTTGAGCGACTGCTCGACTTCTTCATCGGAAACCGACGTGTCCGGCTTCTCGGCTCGCAGTTCTTTGTATCCTTCTACTTTGATCTCGGGCATAACGTCGAAGCTGGCTTTGAACTTAAGCGGCTCGTTGTCATGTACATGCAGATCAGTGACGCGAGGCTGCGACACCGGGATCAATCCTTGACTCTGCGTCTCCTTCTGGAAGTAGCGCGGCACCAAGGAGTCGACTACATCATTCTGGATATCCTGCGAAAACCGCTGCTTAATGATGGAAGCAGGAACATGCCCCTTACGGAAGCCAGGTATGCGCGCCAGCTTCTGATACTTCGCGATCAGCTTCTCTGTCTCGCGGGCAACTTCATCGGCTGGAACTTCGACCGCAATCTCTCGCCTGGTGTCGTTTGTAGCAGTCGCTTCGTTCTTCGTGTCGGTGTCGTTCTTAATGTCGGTGCTGGTGTCAGTAGGACTCACGATATGCCTTTCAAATGCAAGCCGGATTCAGGAGAGTTCGAATAGGGCTGTAACACGAGTTTAAAGATATAGAGAGACGACCGTCAAACGGGAACAGGAGTCGTTTGGGCCGGGTGGCCCACCTTTGCTTCTTTTGCAAAGGTGGGGTTACAAACAATCACGCTGCATCTTTCCTGATCTTCATGACTGCACTTCCCCCATTTGATTTATTTGCACTGGCCCCTTTTCCCCCAGAGCGTAGCTCCGATAACTGCTCCAGAGCCACTGCTCCGGTTCTTTCACCAATCCTTTTAACAACGGATTCCGGTGGATGTATCGCAGCTTCTCAATCCGTTTTCGCTCGGTCCACAGGTTGAAATCGTAAAAGCGATGCTGCCAAACGTGTTCCGGAATCTTAAGCGGCCCCGGCCGCTGCTGACGCAATGCGCGCAAAACGCGGCGCGCGAAACCCTGCTTGATGGCCTGCATCACGCGCGATGGATCGCCCTTCTCGGGTTCACTGATCCAGTAGATAGATGTGATCCGGCATAACTACATAGCCGACCACTACAAAGCTGTAACGCTGACGTACTTGCTCGAGTACCGTGAGGAATAGATCGCGCCGCTCCTGGCTAGCGAGCCACGGTTGCCGGTGGTAGCAGGCGCAAGTAATGAAATGAAGGTGATTAGCGCCGTAATAGCGCTTCAAATGAGTGGGCACAACTGCAATTTAATATTGGAGGGCAAAAAGGAATGTGACAGATAACCACTTTTGTCCCCCACCTTTGCAAAAGCAGCAAAGGTGGGAGCCCATGCTCTTACCCTCGCTTATATCAATCGATAGTGCTCCAGGTAATAGAGCGCTCCAAACGCTAGCACCAAAGTCGCGGCTGAAAACACTAGTGATCGCGCTTCGCGAAGGATGCCTCCATCCCGCCGCTGCCAGGAAAATGTTGCGAGGAAAAGCAAGATCATTGGCACCAGCGCCACGATCGACAACTGAAAGATATGCGCTCCCGTGCCTTCGTCCAGTTCCGGTTGCGGAGGCTGGAAGTACCCGCTAAGTACCGTAAGCAAAGCTATAACAGACAGGACGATTACGACTCTGCCGCTTACCTTGTTGATTTGCTGTGCATGCATAGGGTCACTTCCTTTCCGGCCTGGTTGTCACCAATTCTATTCAAGCGGATCGACAATTTCCCGCGGCCTCGTGGCGGACTCTGGGCGAACAGCACGGCAGAGATTTTGGGTGGCGCAGTCGCTTCAGCGCTGCGATCTAGACATCGTCCGCGGGTGCGCCGTCCTATCGCGAAGCGAAGGACGGCGATTTTTCTTGGCCCAGAAACTGTTATCCTGAGCGAAAGTGCTTCTTCGCTTGCGAAGGAGCAACGAGTCGAACGATCCCTACCCTCTCCATTTCCTCATCCCCTTTGTCATCCCGAGGGCCGAACGAGCCGCGCTCGCGCGGTGAGAACAATTCGAGGGATCTGCTTTCCTTTGGATCGCGCAGGCCGAGGGCCTGGGTTTCCGCGTATCAAAACCCTGGAGCCAGAATAATCGCTACGACTTTATCGTGGATTCCGGCAAGCGGCTCTACGGCATGCAACTCAAATGCACCGCCTCTATCTGCCAGCGCGCTTATCAGATCCACCCGCTGTGCTGTTCGAAAGGGAACAAAAATAACGTGTACAAGCCGGGAGAAATTGATTTCCTGGTCGGATATATCCTGCCCCGTGAGTGTCTGGTACCTCGTAGCGGCAGCGCTATTGCAAGAGATGAAGCCTGTACGGTTCTATCCCGATATATTTTGCAGACATCCGAAGTGGGAGATCTATCGAGAAGCGTGGCACTTGCTGCGTGATCCGCAATGAATTGTCCCGGATTTGGATGGGCACGAATGTGACTTTGGTATTAAAAAATACTCACAGGTCGTAGCGCCGAAGTGCCATACCGAATCTTATCCTCATATGCCAAAGTTAAGGCGGAAAAGGAGGGCGTCCGAGACGGCAATGTGCAAAGAATCCGCAGTCAGCGAGGCCCTGAAAATGTTGCACCAGTATGCAGCCACGGAGCCGGACTTGACGAAGTTGAGCGAACTCATCACTGAAATCAACGCCATTCTCGACGTGGTTGATTCCAGAGTGAACTCAAACTAGCCAGGGCGAACTTCAAAGAATTCCGTCGGAAGATAGCTGCAAATAGCTGATCTCGAAGTGCTATAAAAAGCCTTGACTGGGTCGGCTCAGCTTCCTTAACATCTTGTCCACATCTGTTAAGGGGGGCCGCAAGATGACCCATGAATTCACGCCACGGATTCAAGAGCTATGTGCTCTCATTGCGCAAGAAAAAGATCCTCGCAAATTCACGCAACTTGTCGAAGAGCTGAACCGGCTTCTTGCAGAAAAAGACCAAAAGCCGCAGAAGCCCGTGGCTGTGGTCAAAGCGTCGTCTGTCGCATAGTGTCCGGCAGCGGGCGTAACGCGACGTGATATAACTGTTCCGTTTAATGGAATCGGGTCCATGTGCAGAATAATAATAATAAAGAGCGGTGGATGGAACTCGCGAGATTGGCTGCCAGCGAACAGGACCCGAAGAAGCTGCTAGCTCTCGTCATCGAAATCAACCGGCTGCTAGAAGAAAAACAAGATCGTCTAGAACATCTCCAGACTAATCGCGCGAAACCCTCGATTTAGATTTCCGCAAAACACAAAAGGCTGGGTGGCCTACCTTTGCTGCTTTTGCAAAGGTGGGGAAGCGATCGCTGGCACCCCACCGTCGCACAAAGCGCGATAAGGTGGGCAGCCGGCTGAAAAGTTAAGGAGTGACTACCAGTCCCACCTGTCCTTGTATACCTGCATTCGCAGAAGGGAACGGAGATCCCGGTACATCTTTAAGCGATCCATTCGATTGATTGATCCCCAGGCCGAGA
>JAOAPG010000433.1 GCA_025462785.1 Acidobacteriaceae bacterium | reverse complement strand
GCGAAGAACGCCATAAAGACAAACAGACTGACAGCTACCAGCCAGCCATTTTGAGTACTCGGAACGGGCGTGATCAGTGCATTTTCAATGTGTAGTGGAGCGCCGCGCGACTTATCCAAATCGCCGAACGGATTTGTGAAAAATGCGACTACTTTGTTAGCAGGTACACAGCTTTCGCGCGTAATCTCGATGGGGGCTGGCGCCTTGTCATCCGAGCGCACGACCTTGGTTGCCGCGCGAAAATCTCCGTAAGAATAGATCACAATCAGCGATGTTGGGCGACCACCGGCTGTTTCGTCAGCAGTCTTGTTTGGCGCTACCAGCCTCTCTGCGGTGTTGCCATCGTAGAGAAAATTGAGCTTCTGATCTTGGGTGACCAATGATTGAACACGCTCTCTCGAATCCACGCGCAACTTTTCAGTCCGATGGAAGAGCAATCCTGTGCAGAGAAGTGATGCGATTACGCCGGCGCTTCCGACGGAGAGCAAGAACTTGCGTCCCCGGCGATCGACCAGGACCACACCGCCAATTGTCATCAGGAAATTAACGATCGTGAAGATCACATATCCCCAATGTGCTTGCACATCAGAAAGCCCGCTCTGCAAAAGGATGTTCGTGTTGTACCCAATAATGGAGTTAACGCCCGTGGCTTGGTTGCACATCAGAATGATGCAAGCCAGCACAAACGGAATCACGTATTTGCGTCGCAACAGCGATTCCTTGACCTTGGTCCCAGATGAAGTCTTAGCTTTCTCGGCGGCGCTGGCCTGCTCCATTTCCTGCAACTCGCTCGCAGCCTGCTCTTTACTACGGGAGCGCAGAAGTGCGTTAAGGGCCGCTTCCCTCTTTCCGCGCCGAAACAGCCAGCGCGGAGATTCTGCAACCATGAGGCTGCCAATTACGAACAAAATGCCTGGTGGCAATGACACCCAGAAAATGCTCCGCCAAGCGGTGTCTTTGAAGGCGAAGAGTCTGGCAGCGTCTCCGAGTTTCGCGACCTCTTCTACGCGAATACTGAAAAACATTCCAACAATGGCCGCCGTGACAATACCCAGGGTAAGCAGCCATTGAAAGATACCAGTTCCCTTGCCGCGATTCGATGCCGCCAGGCACTCTGCCAAGTACAGCGGAACGACCACTCCAATCAGACCCGCGCTGATGCCCTGCAGCAAGCGGCCCAATACTAGCGGTTGGTATCCATGAGCCAGAGCAATCATCGGAATGCTGATGACAAACAATACGCCGCTAAGCGTCATCAGCAGTTTGCGTCCGATCCAGTCCGCGAGCATCCCAGCAAACAGGGTGGAGATCACACTACCCAGCAGCACCGCGGCAACGACAATAGAAAGCTGCCCCGCGTTCAGACCGGACGTTGCCTCAAGATAAGGCAATGCGCCGGCGATAATGCCGACATCCACTCCATACAACAAGCCGCCGAGTCCGGCCACGAGCAAAAGAAAACGGTTGTAGCCAGCTTTTTCATTGAGGGTTGAGGGAGGAACGCCAGCACCGCTAGTGACGGAAGCCATAGTTTTATTTTCACGAGGATACTATTACAACCCCTTGAAGCTGAAGTTTTCTTTTATCACGTGAAATTGCGAATTATTGCCTGCAAAGGCGAAGAGTCCTACACAACCTACTTAGAAATCTATCCCTCTAAGCCTCAGGAGAGTGCAATGGCAACTAAAAAGAAGAGTTCAGGAAAGAAATCCGGAGGGCGTAAATACGGAAAAGCTGCGAGCACGAGCGTGAAGAGTGCTATGCACCGCGAAAAGCGGGGCACGCTCAGCAGCGGCAAGGGTGGAAAGGGTGGCAAGGTAAAGAATCCAAAGCAGGCCATTGCGATTGGCCTTTCGGAAGCGCGCAAGAAGGGGGCAAAGGTTCCGCCTAAGAAATCAAGTTCAAAGAAGAAATCGAGCTCTCGAAAAAAATCTAGCTAAGAAGATAGACAACGCCGCTCCTGAGGGTGCGGCGTTCTTGTTATCAACTATTATGCCGCCGCCCGTGTTTTTCGCAGTCGCGGAATTACTTCCTTACCATAGAATTCGATGACTCGTCCTTGGTCAGGCTGCCCGGAGTGAATGTGGACTTCGGTGGCTCCACTCTCGAAGAGCTCGTTAATAGTTTTGATGTGTACGGCTGGGTCGGTACCAATCGGCCAACCTTCAGTGACCTTCTCGAGCGGCACCTCTGCCTTGGCGCGTCGCTCAATCTCCTGCGGGTCTCGGACATTGTAATAAGGGTTCCAAGCCTTAGGAATGAATCGCCAGAGTTGCGCGGCTTGCTCCACGTCTTTCTTATCTCCCACGACCACAAAGCTCTCAACAAATACAGGCATTTGGCTTGGATCTTTTCCCGCATCCCTTGCGCCGCTCTCGAATTCGGCTTTGTGCTGCTTCCATGTTTTCGGATCGGTAATAAGCCCGTCTGCATATCGCCCAACACGGTGCATCGCCTTTGGGCCGTTGCCGGCCATCAGAAGCGGTATTTGCGCCGCGGGAGGATCGTAAAGCTTCATGTTCACTTGGTAATACTTGTCCTTATGGCTGATCTGCTGACCGGTCCACAGTTGGCGTATTATTTCGGTGGCTTCCACCAAGCGCTCGGAGCGTTCCGGCCATTTCGGCCAGAAGCCAACCGCCGCCTCTTCATTCAAAGCCTCCCCGGAACCAACGCCTAGAAAAATTCTCCCCGGGGTAAGTAAGCTCAATGAAGCAAAGGCTTCAGCAACTACCGCCGGGTTATAACGAAATGTCGGACAGGTAACGGTTGTCCCCATCCAGATACGATGGGTGCGCTGTCCAATCGCACCCATCGTGAGCCATGCTTGTCCTGAGTGGCCTTCGTTGGCTTGCCAGGGTTGCAGGTGATCGCTGCAGGTAATGAGATCGAAGCCAGCCTCTTCGCAGGCTATGCCAAGCTCAAGGAGCTTTGGCACCGGAAACTGTTCGAAGGCGAGCTGAAATCCAATCATGCCCTTTTGTAGACGACCTGTGCTGCTGCTCTTCGATTCTGCACTTTGCGGTTTGCCGCCACTGCTCGCAGATACTTTTGCCCTACTCATTAGCGAGGCTCCGACGATGGCTCCAGCTGACTTCAACATTGCACGTCGAGCGAAAAAGGGATCCTTGGCATGTGTGTCGTTCAGGCATTCTTGCATTCGCGTTCTCCTGATGATTGTAGAGACAGGAACTCATGATTCAGCCTTCCGCCATTACGATGCGGCGTGGCTTCGAGGGTTTGCTGCTGAAGCTCTCGATGCAAGCTCATGATCGCGATCTCTCATCACGAAGAGAATTTCTCGAAGTGAACAGCACCAGGATGATGGAAATCCAGCGAGCATGGAGACCGACTAGAACACTTGGAACGGAAGCCGGCTTGCTGCGGTTAACGTCCCGACTCACGTCCCGCACGAAAGCTACTTACGTAGTGACCCTATAGCATCCGAGAACCAACGGTACAGTATTAGAGGTATGTACCTCTACAGGGCTTTTCGGCAATGCTGAACTGCGGTCATGCAATTCGAACTGGCTACCCTGTGGCCGCAGGAGCCGTCTTCGATGAAGATTCGTGCAAGTTTTCTCAGCCCAGCCACCAGTTTCCTCGTCTTCCTCACTGTTTGCTTCCCCAGATGTTCCGCCCAGAGCTGGTCGATGTCGGGTCAGAGCGCCACTGATCTTCGTAGTCAGCCTTCCGAAACTAAAATCAACACCTCGAACGTCAACACGCTGGCTACAAGATGGGTATTCACTACCGGAGGAGACGTTTCAGCTACTCCAACTGTGGTGGGCAATGTCGTGTATGTGCCCGACTGGTCCGGTCACTTCTATGCGATTGACGCGGGTACGGGTAAGACCATCTGGTCGCATCAGATCGCTGAGTACGACGGCGTTTCTGGATCTTTATCTCGTACCAGTCCAGCTTTCTACAACAACGAGTTAATCATTGGCGATATGATTAAGGGATCACACAATGGCGCCAGCGTGATTGCAGTTAGTGCGACTACGGGTGCTCGAGTTTGGATTACCAAAGTCGATCCGCATCCGGCAGCAATCATCAGCGGACCACCAGTTGTGGCGGGCAGCACTGTCTATGTCGGCACATCCTCTATCGAAGAGGGATTAGCTGATCAACCGGGTTATCCGTGCTGCACTTTTCGTGGCAGCGTTGTCGCTCTCGACGCGAACACAGGGAAGATTAAATGGCAGACCTTCGTCATGCCGTCTGGTTACAGCGGTGGTGCGATTTGGCAGCAGCCTGCTGTGGATACGACACGCGGTCTGATTTTCGTTGGTACGGGAAATAATTATTCCGTCCCGGCCAGTGTTGAGCAATGCGAACTAAATAATCCTGGGGATCCCAGCTGCACTCCGGCTCACGATTATTTCGACACAGCATTGGCTCTGGACATAAATACCGGAGCGGTCAAATGGGGCAAGCATCTCTATGCGTACGATGTTTGGACGCTAGCCTGCAAAAATCCAAAACAAGGAGTTACGTGTCCTGACCCTGCCGGACCTGACTACGACATGGGCGGATCTGGTCCAAACCTGCTGGGAAATATTGTTGGATTTGGACAGAAGACGGGAGTCTATTGGGCGCTCAATCCCAGCACTGGAGCAGTAGTCTGGAATACGATGGTCGGCCCTGCGGGACCACTAGGCGGGATCCAGTGGGGGACGGCCAGCGATGGCAAGAACATCTACGTCGCAATTGCAAATTCGCAAAAGAGCTCTTACAAATTGATTTCCGGACAAACCATTACATGGGGAGCTTGGAGCGCTCTCGATGACGCCACGGGGAAGATTTTGTGGCAGACGCCAGATCCCACGCAGGGAGCGATTGACGAGTCCTCTGTAAGCGTGGCGAACGGAGTCGTGTATGCAGGATCACTCGACACTGCTGGGCACATGTATGCGCTCGATGCGTCCAGTGGGAAAGTCTTGTGGAAGTTTGCGAGCGGCGGATCGGTACTCGACGGCCCGTCGATTGTGAATGGAGTGGTTTATTGGGGATCGGGTTACGCCCGAATTTCCGGTGCCACGGGGAATAATAAAGTCTATGCCTTCGCTCCGTCGGCGGTGCCTACACTCGTGGTTACCGTCACATCTCCGCTCAATAATTCTCAGGTGACTTCGCCCGTGCATTACGTTGCGTCAGCCGCAAGCCCGCAGTGCGCAAAAGGAATCTCGGCGATGCGAATTTATATGGCTCCCGGCGTTTCCGCTTACACCGTAAATTCCAACCAGCTCAACACCAACGTCACGCTGTCTTCTGGAACCTACAACACAGTTGTACAAGTGTGGGACAATTGTGGGGGCGTCGGAAAAACTCCGATTGCGATCACCGTAAAGTAACCACAGGCGCGGTCTCAAACGCCTCGGCGAGCAATTCGTAGGATTGCAGGCGAGCTCTGTGATCGTGAACGATAGTTACTATCATGATCTCTTCGATTTGAAGGGCGTTTGCAATTTCAGTGAGCTGCGTTCTTACGCGATCAGGTGATCCGACGATATACCTAGGCCACTCTCCCAGTTCCGGCACTCTCGCGTAGTCCGTCGAGCGAAGCTCCCTCGTTGCTTCTTCCGGAGTGGCTACAGGACGGAGATCGCCTTGGCGGATTCGGCGGATTAGCAAGCGAGCGCTCGATGCCAGTCTCTCAGCCTCGGAGTCCGTAGCCGCGCAAATCGCACCCAGCGCGATAATCGCTTTTGGCGTTCTCAAATTCCTTGAAGGGATGAAGCTTGACCTATAGTGTTCCACTGCCGAGCGAGTCAGCTGTGGGTCAATGAAATGGGCGAAGGCATAGGGCAATCCAAATTGAGCTGCTGCGGAGGCACTCCATAGGCTTGATCCCAGTAGCCACACTTCCGGACCACCCGGCATCTCCGGTGAGACTTTGATCCGGCTGTAAGGATGATTTGGCGGAAAGTCGTTATTCAAAAATGCCAGCAACTCCGCAAGCCGTTCGGGAAAATCATCCGATGGCATTCGATCGCCACGTTCGCGTCGTAAAGCGCGAGCCTCGAGCGGACTCCCGCCGGGTGCGCGCCCAATCCCGAGATCAATGCGATTGGGATACATTGCGTGCAGCATGCGAAAGACCTCGGCGATCTTCAAAGGACTATAGTGCGGCAACAGCACTCCCCCGGAGCCAACGCGGATCGTAGCGGTTTCTGCAGCTACACGCGATATAAGAATTTCCGGAGCGGGACTGGCAAGTGTCTCCATGGCATGGTGCTCAGCAATCCAGTACCGTTGATATCCTAAGCGGTCTGCGAATCGTGCCAGTTCTATGGT
>JAOAPG010000291.1 GCA_025462785.1 Acidobacteriaceae bacterium | reverse complement strand
TGTTCGTTTTTTTTGAATGAGGGGTTTAAGCGTTCTCTCACTAATCTGAAAAGCTATGGGGATCGCCGCCTCGACCATCTTCCGGCCTTTTTTCGTGAGAGCGACAGTTAGGAGCCGGGCATCTTCCGACTCGGATTTAACTTCGGTCAATCCTTGCTTTGTCAGCCGGTCAATCACGCCTTTGATCGTTGCAGCGTCCATTGCAGTCTGACGCCCCAGGCGGTTCTGCGAACAAGGACCCCGCTCATAAAGCTTAGCCAGGGCGGCAAATTGTGTCGGAGTTAGATTCCCGACCATTTGGTCCATGAAAATTACGAGATGGCGCTGCACGACTTGCCGAAGAAGAAAGCCTATCTGCTCGTCAAGGACATAAGGTCGGGAACCGTTGTTCGGGTCCTTGTTTGACTCGTTCAGCTTGCGGCGCTTCTCTGGCATCGGGATCAGATCGCACACTCCTCTCGTGCCTTTTCGATCTCCTCGAAAGAATACGAAAGCTCCGAGAGAATTTGTGTAGTGTGCTCTCCAAGAAACGGGGGCGGCAGACGGTAGCTCACAGGAGTGCTCGACAACCGGATTGGATTCGCAATACTCCGCACTGCTCCGAGTACAGGATGTTCCAGTTCGACGATCAAGCCTCGCGCGACAGTTTGTGCGTCGGTGAGAGCTTCGGGCACGGTTTGGATGGTGGCTGCTGGTATTTCGGCTGCTGCAAATCGCTTCACCCACGCTTCGGAAGAGTCGGAATCAAAAATAGCCTGAACAGCGGGGATCAATTCGCCGCGATTCGTGATTCGAAGTTGATTGGAGTCAAAACGAGGGTCACATCCCAAACTCTTTTCCATGGCAAGCAGTTGGACAAAGCGCTTCCACAATGGCTCGGTTCCAACGCCCACTACAAAATGTCGCCCATCAGACCCACGAAATACCTGGTAAGGCACAATGCTGGGGTGCGCGTTTCCCCAGCGTTCGGGTAATTGTTGGGCGTTCAGAAAATTACTGCCGATATTTATCAGCCATGTCAGCTGGGAGTCGAACAAAGCCATGTCCAGATATTGCCCCCGGCCAGATTTCTCCCGACCGTAAAGGGCGGCCGTGATTCCAAGCGCCGAGTAAATACCGCATGTCATGTCGGCAATCGCAACTGGATAGCGCATAGGCTCGCCTTCAGGTTCTCCTGTGAAGCTCATGAGTCCAGCTTCCGCTTGCGCAATGATGTCGTACCCCGGAAGCCCTGCTTTGGGGCTCACGAGTCCGTAGCCAGATATGGAACAGCAAATCAGTCGAGGGTATTTTGCGCAGAGTGTTTCAGGATCAAGACCTCTGCGGCGAAGTGACTCCAAAGACGGATTATTGATCAGGAATACGTCTGCAGATGCAAGCAACCGATGCAGAATTTCCTGCCCGCGACCCCGATCAAAGTCGAGAGTCAGCGAACGTTTGTTGCGGTTGCTGGCCAGGAAGTATGCCGATTGATGTCCGACGAATGGCGGTCCCCATCCGCGCGACTGATCACCAACTTCTCGGCGTTCTACCTTAATTACATCCGCACCGAGATCCCCCAGCAGCATCGCACAATAAGGACCTGCAAGGGCTTCGGTTAATTCGACGACTCGTATGGAATCAAGCAGGGAAGTCACGCGGTTGGATTATAGAGGAAGAAGAGAGCCTAACCTTCCCGAGAACGTGGGAGTGAGTGCGCCCCATCAGGAATTGTTGATCCTCTACCTCCAGTGACTAACGTTACTCGTTGAGCGATTACCTTCTTCCGATGTGGGCAATATGCTTCCTCGCACACATGTGCAATTGTTTTCACCTCTAAGCGCGGGACAGTCTATCTTGCATTTGTTGTCAGTAACTTGCAAAGGGCATGGGATTGCACTTGTAGAGACTTCCCCGAACGCAGAAGAAATTAAGCAGGAAAGGAAAATCATATGCGAAGCCTAACTTTCATGTTATTCATCGCACTCATAGCAGTTCCTGTTTTCGGAGAAACCTTGCCTGAAGCACCTGTGCCCATTTTTTCTTCCAGCAGGGCTTCCTACGGGCAGTCTGCAAATCTAGTGGCGACGAAGGCACCCGCTCATCACTTTTTTGATCAAGGCAACAATATCCGTTTTGCTGCATTAGCGGGCCTCGTCGCAGCAGATGGTTTCACCACGCAAATAGCTTTGACTGGCAGCGGTCATTTCCGCGAGATGAATCCAATCGCACGGCCATTCGTTAGCCAAGGCACTGCAGGGCAGGTAGCCGCATCCGCAATTGGTTTAGGCGTGAGTACCGGAACTGCTTACCTGCTACACAAAACTGGACATCACAAACTGGAGCGATTGGTACTCAACGCCTCTATCGGAGTGGAAGCTGAGACGGTTAGCAGCAATACATGGTACCTGCTTCGCTAAGAATTGTCCTTTGCTCTTAAATGAAATGACGCAAGTAACCAATAGATTGCAATCGCCTCCGCGGTAGGAGAAAATTAGCCCGATCCTATTCGCATTTGAACAACAATTAAGGAGTAGGAACAAAGTAATTATGAGCAGCCGAACTGTAACCGCAACCGCAATCTCCGAGTTTAAGAGCAAGATTGAACAGCGACAAGCCCGTGTAGCCGTGATCGGCCTGGGCTATGTTGGACTGCCACTGGCGCTGCTTTACACCGAGCAGAAATTTCCCGTGACCGGTTTCGACATCGACGAACGGAAAGTTTCGACAATCGCGAAAGGTGGCTCATATATTTTTCGTATTCCCGCGACCGAGATCCAAGAGGCGCGTGCTCACGGGTTTGAGGCGACCTCGGATTATTCGCGGCTCACTGAAATGGATGCCATCATTATCTGCGTCCCAACTCCATTGAACGAATATCACGAACCCGATCTCAGTTACATAACTGATACGGCAAAGTCGATCGCACCGCATTTGCGCGCAGGACATCTGGTGATTCTCGAGAGCACAACCTATCCGGGGACCACGGAAGAAGTGCTGGTTCCAATCCTCGAAAAGGGAAACCGGAAAAATCTGAAGGCAGCCCGCGGGGAGAGCCCGGAAGGCGATCACTTCTATGTGGCTTTTTCTCCGGAGCGCGAGGATCCAGGTAATCAGACGGTAGCGCGCCGCGACATTCCTAAGGTTGTTGGCGGCTTAAATCCGCAAGCTTCTGAACTGTCCGCAGCTCTATATGGATCGATCTTCAACCGTGTTGTGCCAGTTTCGTCCCCGGCTGCGGCCGAAATGACCAAGTTGCTCGAAAATATTTACCGCTGCGTGAACATCGCATTGGTAAACGAGTTGAAGTTGCTATCGCTCCGCATGGGCCTCGATATTTGGGAAGTCATTGAAGCGGCATCGACCAAGCCGTTCGGATTCCATCCCTTCTACCCCGGGCCGGGTCTTGGCGGGCACTGCATTCCGGTCGATCCCTTCTATCTGTCTTGGAAAGCAAAGGAGTGGGATTTCCGCACTCGGTTCATTGAATTGGCGGGCGAAATAAACACCAACATGCCCTACCACGTCATCGACTCGGTCGCCAAGGCGCTCAACTCCAAGAAGAAGGCGCTCAACGGATCGAAGATACTCGTCTTAGGTCTTGCTTATAAAAAAGACATTGACGATTTGCGCGAGTCTCCGTCTTTGACCATTATCGAGCTACTGCAGGACGCGGGCGCCGAAGTGAGCTATAACGATCCCTACTTCCCAACTGTTGGCAAGGGCCGCAAGTACGATCTGCAGATGAAGTGTGCGCCGTTGGACAATCTGGGCCAGTACGATTGCACGCTAATCGTCACCGATCACTCGGACTATGACTACGAGAAAATCGTCGCCGAATCTCAACTAGTAGTCGATACTCGCAATGCGACCAAGGGAATCCACAGCTCCAAAATCGTGCCCTGCTAAGGACTTTTTAGTCTACGGTCGTTGGCTTGGCCTCTAGCCCGAACTGCTCTTGTGCCATTTGCACGATTGCTTTTCCGATCGGGACAGACGCAGTCGCCGCTGGCGATGGAACATTGCGTACGTGCAGCATGTTCTTCGAGCATGTAAATACGAAGTCATCCACAAACGAACCATCGGCACGCAGGGCCTGTGCTCGTACGCCGGAGCCGCCAGGGCGCAAATCTGAACTCTGAATTTCAGGCACCAATTCTTGCAAGGCCCGCACGAAAGCAGCCTTGCTAAACGAGCGGTAGAGCTCTCCAAATCCAGTCTTCCAATACTTTTGAGCCATCCGCCACACTCCGGGAAAACGGATTTCGTCCCATGCATCTCGTAGACTGAAATCGGTTTTGCGGTAGCCTTCGCGCTTGAGGGCAAGCACTGCGTTCGGACCGGCCTCCACACCGCCCCGCACCCGGTTTGTGAAGTGGACTCCCAAAAAGGGAAATTTGGGATCCGGCACAGGATAGATCAGTGATCGGATCAAGTTCTGCCGTTCGGGAACGACGTCATAGTACTCGCCGCGAAAAGGTACGATCTGCAAATCGCTTGCCTCTCCCGCAAGTAGGCTGACACGATCGCTATGCAGCCCTGCGCAATTAAGCACGTAACGAGCGAGGAATGCGCCTTGAGTCGTTTCCACGACGTTGTCGGGACCGTCTTGTCCAAACGCGGTTACTTTGCAATTGGTGCGAATCTGCCCTCCGCGTTCAGCAATTAGGTCGGCGTATTTCTGAGCAACGACCGTGTAGTCGGTGATTCCTGCGGTCGGAACGTGTAAGGCGCGCAGTCCGGAGCAGTGAGGTTCAACTTCGCGTAGCTCTTCGTGGCTCAACAAACGAATCCCAGAGACCCCATTCTCTGTTCCGCGTTTGAATAGTTCTTCCAGTTTGGCAAATTCTTCGGTTTTAGTTGCGACAATGACCTTGCCGCAAATCCGAAAGGGAACAGCGTATCGCTGGCAAAAGTCGATCATGGCCGCGGCGCCCTCAACACAGGTGCGGGCCTTCACGGACCCTGGCTTGTAGTAGATCCCAGAGTGAATGACTCCACTGTTGTGCCCACTCTGATGCTGGGCAAGGTCCTTTTCCTTTTCGACGAGTAGAAGCTTTAAGTGAGGGAATCGACCAGTCAATTCCATGGCCGTCGATAGACCGACAATGCCGCCGCCGATCACAATAAAATCAAAGTGCTCATTCATTGGAATCGATATTACGTGTCTTAAGCAACGCGAGGAATGAGCACTTGACTTCCTGCGAGGAGCTCTTGGCAAAACTCTCCAGATTAATTTCAGCTTATTTTATCCCACCAAATCTGCATCGCTGAAACTCCTCCTTGTAAACCAGCGGTTTGGGCTTACGTTGCAGATTTTTACCACAGTTGCAAAAATTCTCAGTCTTGACAAACTGTTCTTCCGATGTAGACTTCCCCCAGGTATGTTGCCGTAATTGGAGCTGATGTCATGCGTAAAGCGCTCTTAACGATGTTCCTGGTTTTGGCCGTAGTCGCTGGCACTACTTTGGTCGCCAAAGCTGATTCGCAGCAATTCAACGGTCCTAATGGAACCCAGACGCTCACGACTAAAATTAAAGCAGGCTTGGGTATAGTCAAATACTCGTTCAGTCTGAGCGGGGCGACTGGGTCTTACGCGGGGTCGTGCGCATGGTTCAGCCAATGCAAAGTCTCGGCGCAGTTTACCGATGTCGTCAAGGGCGTCACTTATATAGAAACCGTCACAGGCCTTTGGAACGGCCGGGGTTGGTCCAACTTTAATCTTGGCTATTCACCGGTGCAGGCTTCAGAAGAATCTTCCTTCTTCGAGCTTTTGTGTGCAGCATTGGCATTCCTCCTAGTACTTCCGCTGGCGACAAAGCTCCGCCGTCCAGTACGGGCCTAATCCTTTATTCCGAATACCTTCCCAGCATTTAATAGGAAGCGTTTATCTTTGCGAACCCTCTACAGACCAAGTACTCTAACCTGTGTTCTCGCCCATTGAGTCCTCATCATGAGTTAGGCAAATTCACCGATACCCAAATCCAGATCTATTCCGTTCGCCAGTTCGAACTTGCGTACCACCCTGGGTGAGAGCAAAAGCGATTGGCAGGAAAAGAAAAAATAGGACAGGGGCCATCCACAACCAGACCTGTTGAAAATTCTCAAAATACGGAAGCAGCAATCGTAAGCAGATTGTGAGCAGGCCAAGATTCAATACGAAAAATATTAGATATGCAGCCTGATAGTTCAGCAGTGAAAGAGGAACGAACAAGCAATCCCTCATAAGCTAAACGGTCGAACGCCAAAGGTCCGGTGAGTTCGTTTTCGGGATGCGATCCACTACTCTGATAGAGCTCGTTAGCATGGCCAGTCCGGAGTGCTGAGCCTGCTAGGTATAGCCGCTGAAACTCGCTGTGACCTCGATAAGTCGGGTGCAGCATTCATTCCAATAGCAAGCACTTGAACCGCGAGCATAAACACAGTAGCGGCTATAACCACCGGTTTGTATGATCTTAGGTTCGCGACCATCCGTAGCTATTGCGACTCAGATTGTCTTGATCTTTATAGCCTATCCAGAGCGGCTTGTCCCAAATAGATTCGAGCGTCAAACGACGCACAACTAGCTTTGTAGGTCCCAAATGGATCACCGAAACCTCAGAAATTAAATGGGAGAAGCTATGGAGGCCACCGGCGAAATAGGCAATGGAGGCTTGGCATCTTTCTTCAATCGTTCAGAAGCCCTTCGTTGCGCCTCCAGAATCTCCTCTGTCGTTAGACTCTCGGCAAGCATCCTTTTGGCGCTACTGATCTTGGATTTCAGCTGCTCCGTGGCATTTTCTGACATGAGATACCACATGTAAGCAGAAATCGGATCTCTTCCCACCTCTTTTCCCATGGAATACATTTTGGCCAGCGCAATTTGTGCTTCTGGAATGCCTTGTTCCGCAGCTCGTCGGCAGCTTGCCAAATTTGTGTCCTCATTGGCGCTTCTTGGGCTTGAGAGTTCTTCAGCAACAGCATTAACAGGTTGGGTTAAAGTCAGATACAAAAGCTCCATTCGACTGGAAACGCCTAGCTTGTCGAAAACCCGAAACAGATAGTTCTTGATGGTGTGCTGGCTCAATCCCAGCCGTTCCGCAATTTCGCGATTGGTCAACCCTTCAGCAAGACTGCGAACGACCTCGAGTTCGCGCTTGGAGAGAAGGCTTAACCCATTCGCGCCCACGGCGCGTACGGCGGGTGCTGCTGCGAGCGCCGCTAGTGCAAAAGAAACTTGTTCACTATTGGCCCACACTTGCCCTTCGTAAACCTGGCGCACGCATTTGCACAGAGTCTCGACGGACTCATGCCTGCTAAAGACACCTTGTGCGCCCGCGCGAAAAGCTTCGATCACAGTTTCTTGTTTGGAGGAGTCGATGAGCACTACTCCTCGGAGCAGCGGTTGGAGCGCACGCATCTTTCGAAGGACATCGAGTCCTTTGAGGGGTTCTTCCTCAAGCCGGCAACTGATTACAAGGACATCCGGACTTTTGGCGGAGGCAGAATTCAGAATCTCATGCGCGACACATGCCGACCCGACCACAGTGAAACCTGGATTGCGCGCTAAGGCATCTGCCAGTAGGTGTGCATGGATACGAGAGCTATCTGCGAGGAAGACACGGATGGTTCCCAGAGCCGAGGTATCTTTGGCCAGCATGCTGCCTCCAAGTCATTCCATAGCCGTCTATTTTCACCGTTACAAACCGGGGAACCGAACGGCACAGTTCCGCCAGCAGAGAAAGCCCTGCAAATGCCAAAATAAATTCATTTCTCGGGGGAACGCCCTGCCAAATTCCAAGGCCAAAATCTTACTCATACTACATAAAGTTATGGGGAACATGCAATTAAATGTTGAAGGCGATTGCACATATCTAGAAACATTCGAAGCATATGTAACTTTTCTAAAATCCGTTCGTGGTTTCCTGTTGCTTGCACCTACTTATGTCCATGAAGATAGACGTAAGTCACTAATATAGAAGCGGTTAACTCTAACTGCGTGGTGAACGGATTCGATGGCTCGGAATGAAATGCTGGGGACCTGACAGAGAACAATGACCCTAAGTCTTTATACCATCGCAGTTAGTAATAGTGGACTTATTGTCGATGAGACATACGTCATGGAGATATAGCGCCTCTTGCAGCGCCTTGCAGCGCCTTGTAGATTAGCGCAGTCAACGCTGGAAAACCCCACCAGTATTGCTCCCTCCCCAATAAAGCACGAGCCAGAAGTGTGTTCGTTTCCGGGTCCACAACATTCAGGGCAAATCCTGGAATGTGACTCAGAGGGCGAAGCTATGACCACCTGCTTTCAACTCAGGCCAATCCCCGAATCCGAAATGACACCTACTTTCGACACATTACATTGGTATGCGGTGCAGACGCGGGCTCGGCACGAAAAAAGAGTTGCGCAACGTTTTCATGAACAGGGATTGCCCACATTCCTTCCCCTGGTTAACGAAGTACACCGCTGGAGCGACCGCAAGAAAGCCGTCGAGCTACCCCTTTTTGGCTGTTACGTCTTCGTGAAGACTGCCGCTAACCGGGAGGATCGTCTTAGGGTGTGTCGAATCGATGGTGTTTTCAAGATAGTTGGGGGAAAGGGTGAGGGCACTCCCATCCCTGAAGAACAGATCGAAGCCGTCCGTACCATCACATCGCAACAGTTGGTCTGGTCGGAACATCCGTTTTTGAAGATTGGACAGCGTATCCGCATCCGCAGTGGAGCCCTGGCAGGAGTTGAAGGCATTCTAACTGCGCGAAACGGCGATCGAACACTAGTAGTTTCGGTAGACGCAATCCAGCGGTCTTTAGCTGTGCGCATCGAAGGTTAC
>JAOAPG010000383.1 GCA_025462785.1 Acidobacteriaceae bacterium | reverse complement strand
CCCATATTTCGCCGCGGTTCACGCTCTCGACACATGTGCGGAATTCGGACACCGGCTCGGTCCGGCAGAATACGGCTCTTGCACCAGAGCGAAATGAAGCCACGACCGACTCCCGGGAAGGGGCATCTAGCAGGATCACAATGCGGATGTCAGGGGTACGAGCACTGAGGGCACGAGCGACATCCAGGCCCTTTCTCGCAGAGGAAACAAAATCGGCGCTGATAACGGCCACATCGGCTTTCCGGGTTGCTGCGACGGAGAGCAGCTCTGCGGCGGTGCAGATACCAACTACTTGGAACCGGGTATCTCGCTGTAGCGATTCAGCCAACAATTGACTAGCCATGCGGTTCCGCTCGGCAATCAAGACGCGAATCTGCTGCGCTGAATTGTGCGTTGAAAAACCTAAGGAGGACATTACGACCATCCTGGGACAAAACTCGATCTATCGTCCTCACGCGTGCATTGAGGGATTGCAGAAATCTTGTAGCAGTTCTGGGCTGTATTTTACCACGAGGCCGAGAACACTTATCCATACCGCTTACGACTTAAGGGGCTTGTTTTAGGGCCGATTTGCCAGGGCCGTGTAGGCAATCAGCCCCATTTGAAATACGATTCTCTGGCCCCACACACATGGGACTTGCGTCGCACACCCAAAAGGACGCCCCTCTGACTTTTATGTAAGGCAATAGTTCCTATTTTTGTGAACATTCAACCACTTGTTTCGGTTGAATTCCATTGCTAGGGTACATCCTGGACAAAGCTCAAGAGCACTAAATTCGCCCTTGTGTTTGGATTCGAAGAACGAAATAGCTCGTAACCCCTGCGCAAGCGGAACTGAAGGTACGGTTCTTCACTCGCGGATCATTGAAGTCCCTCCCCCAAAGGCTCAAGCGTCGTTCCCAATTGAATTTGTCAATTTCAATGGGACCCAAAGGGCGAAGCTATGAATACGGTCGGCCATTTCACAGGAGAACCGCAGATTGCGACATCAAGGTCCGACGTCCGTTGGTACGCGGTCCAGACACGTTCTCGCCACGAAAGAATTGTTGCCGCTCAGTTGAGGGAGCAGGGGGTAAGCACATTTCTGCCGATGATCACGCACGTACAGCGATGGAGCGACCGGCGCAAACTGGTGGAGTTGCCGCTTTTTTCGGGTTATTTATTTGTCCATGCTACAGTTTCTCCCCAGACTCGAAGAACCGTGCTCTTCGCTAGAGGAGTCGCAGGATTCGTTGCGATGGGAGGTCAGCCGCTTCCCATCCCTGATGAGCAGATTGACAATGTCAAGGAGCTCCTCGCAAAGCATCCCTGGTGCGCAGTTCACCCATTTTTAAAAATCGGACAGCGGGTCCGAATTCGCGGTGGATCTCTAGAGGGACTTGAAGGAATTCTGGTCGCTCACAACGGAGACAAACAGTTGGTTATCTCGGTGGATGCTATTGAACGATCTTTCTCTATTCGTATCGACGGATACGACGTGGAACCTGTTTAAAAAACTGCTCTGCCTTTATCCAATGATTACACCCATCACCTGCTCTTTCGGGGCGGAAGAGCGTCCAACCAACTTACTCAAGCTCGCGGGTACCTTTTGCTACCGCGAGGATTTCTGCTCTTACTTCGCACGACATTCAGTCGGATGTCGGAGATTCCTCCGCATTAGCATCTACGCTCCGCTTTTCTTTGCACCTCCTCCGCTATTTGCGGCAGGTATGGCTCGCGAGATCCGCGCGAGCGTCGCAAGCAGGGTGCGTAAGATTGCTGCGCCAATCCGGCACTTGGTGCCCGCTGAACGGTCCAACGCACTCAACAATCAGGCAATTTCAGGAGCAAGCTTTGGCGACCCAACTCAATGACCCGATAACGACTATTCCAACCCCGCTCAATCCGCCATACGGAGGCATGCTGGTGGACTTGCTTGCACCTCCCAAAAGAGCTTTCGAACTGCGGGCGGCGTCTCGCGAATGGCCCTCATGGGACCTCAGCGCTCGCCAGCTCTGTGATTTGGAGTTGTTGCTGAACGGGGCGTTTTCACCGCTGCACGGCTTTATGGATCAACCCGACTACGAAGGAGTGTGCCGCAAGATGCGTCTGCAGAATGGCAGCTTGTGGCCCATTCCGATCGTGCTTGATGTCCCGTCGGATTTCGCGGAATTGCTCCGGCCAGACCAATCGCACATTGCACTGCGGGACCAGGAAGGTGTGATGCTGGCCGTGCTACACGTAGGTCGCGTGTGGCAACCGGATCGGACTGGGGAGGCGGAAGCTGTCTTCGGCACCTGCGACCCGGAACATCCGGGCGTCGCCTATCTCTTGCAGAAGACACACCCGTGCTACGTGGGCGGCCGCTTGGAGGGAGTGCAGCTTCCTTCGCACTACGACTCGCAGCAGCTGCGCCTCACGCCTGCGCAACTGCGGGCAGAATTTTCCAGGGAAGGCTGGTCAAGGGTAGTCGCGTTTCAAACGCGCAATCCCATGCATCGTGCACATTTTGAGCTCACCTGCCGCGCTGCCAGCAATAACGACGCAAAGCTATTGATTCACCCTGTAGTGGGGATGACCAAACCAGGCGACGTCGACCATTACACGCGCGTGCGCTGCTATCGCGCATTGCTACACCATTATCCTGCGAATAGTACAAAGCTCGCGCTCTTGCCCTTGGCGATGCGAATGGGCGGTCCTCGTGAGGTTTTGTTACACGCCATCATTCGCAAGAATTTCGGGTGTACGCATCTGATCGTGGGCCGTGACCATGCAGGTCCTGGCTGCGATTCGAGCGGCAAACGTTTCTATGACGCTTATGCCGCTCAGGAGGCTTTCAGGGAACATGAAGAGGAACTGGGCATCCGTATGCTGCCCTTTCAAATGATGGTGTACCTCTCGAATGGGGCTTGCTACGTCCCGGAGGACGAGGTCCCAAAAGGAAAAACTGTTAGCAACATCTCCGGAACCGAGTTACGCCAGCTTCTCGCCGAGGGAAAGGGAATCCCTTCCTGGTTCACATTCCCCGAAGTCGAGGCGGAACTGCGGCGAAGTTATCCCCAACGGCAGCGGCAAGGTTGTACTGTGTTTTTCACCGGTCTGTCGGGCGCGGGCAAGTCGACAATCGCCAAGGCCCTCATGGTTAAGCTCCTGGAGATGGGAGGGCGTACGGTGACGCTGCTAGATGGTGACCTCGTCCGCAAACATCTTTCCTCCGAATTAGGTTTCTCCCGGGAGCACCGCGACCTCAACATAAGCCGAATCGGCTACGTCGCTTCGGAAATAACGAAGCATGGCGGCATTGCCATCTGCGCCCCTATTGCTCCATACGATCGGATCCGCAAAGAGGTGCGTAACATCGTGACTAGCTGTGGCGGGTTTGTGCTGGTGCATGTCTCCGCCCCACTCAGCGTCTGCGAAGAGCGGGATCACAAAGGTCTTTATGCAAAGGCCCGAGCCGGAATTATCCAGCACTTCACGGGGATATCAGATCCGTACGAAATCCCGGATGATACGGAACTCATGATCGACACTACGAACACAACTCCCCAACAGGCAGTGAGGCAAATACTGCTACATCTGCAGCGCGAGGGCTTCGTTCAGCTTTCTCACAGAGAATTTGTCGGCGCTGCCTGACACAATTGAAAAAAAGAGAGCGGTTATTGTAATGCCAGCAAGGGCACTCATCGGCTTTGCTATAGGTACTATGATCGGAATGACAGGGATCGGCGGGGGCGTGCTCTTGCTGCCCGTGCTTATCTTCGGTCTGCACGTGCAGCCCATTGTCGCTGTCGGTTCAGACATGGTTTGTAACGCCGTAACGAAAATCGGCGCCGGATATTTGCACTGGCGCCGGGGCGCTGTGAACTGGGCCATCGTAGGCGGGCTGGCTTGCGGCAGCGTGCCGGGGGTTATCCTGGGCACCTCACTGCTTCAGCACCTACGCAATATTTACGGGAGTGGCGTCAACCACATCTTGACGGAAATGATCGGAATTCTACTGCTATGCGTGCCAGTTTTGGTGATGCTCCAGGGCAAACTGCAGGCAAGGGCTGCGGGTCAGGAACATAGTAGCGATTGCTCCGTGCGAGTGGTCTTCATCGGCTTCATAGCTGGGGTGCTGGTCGGCATGACCTCAGTCGGGTCCGGCAGCATCATCATGTTTCTCCTGCTGCTGTTCTTCCCTTTCTCACCAGGACAGATGGTCGGCACTGACATTCTCCATGCCGTACTGCTTACGGGAGTCGCCAGCTTCCTGCACCTCCACATGGGAACGGTCGACCTGCGCCTTGCGTTGTCGCTGCTCGTGGGTGCGATCCCGGGCGGGCTATTAGGCGCAGAGCTCACGAACTATATTCCTGCGCAATGGTTGCGCCGTTTGCTATGCGGAGCTTTGGTTCTGACAGGCGCACGAATGCTGGCCTAAATCTTCACCATGGATGTCCGTCCTTCCGGTTTTTTAGGGAGCATTGAATCGGCACTGCAGGCCGCCTGCGCCGTCGTTGGCGCAGTTGGCGCCTGGCAATAGCATTCAGGCTGCGGCCTCCGGGCCGGAAATCGATCGCCCGCCAGCATAGATCATAGGGAGAGAAAACAAATGCGTTTGATTTCCAGCATGCAGATAAGCGGCAGACTGATCTCTACCTGCAAGTGGACCGTGCATTCAATTGCTGCATTGGTGATCTTCGGAGCACTGACGCCCAACGGCGCGGCGCAGGCGAATCCGGCAGCCCCCAACCCAGCTGTTGGCCAGGAGTTTGCGGGTGTCGCCAGTGTAAATCAGAGCGCCACGCCGACCGACTTTCAACAACGCTATCCCAGGTATCAACTGCACATAGGGGATGTGGTCGACATCGTGTTTCCGCTGACACCGGATTTTAGTCAAGTCGTGAAAGTGGAACCGGACGGTTACATCCCATTGCACGGTGCTCACAATGTCCATGTTGCCGGACAAACCGTGCCGGAAGTCATCGAAAGTATCCGAAAAGCATACCGTGAGACCTTGCGCGACCCGGAGATCACGGTGTCGCTCAAGGAATTTGAGAAGCCGTACTTCATGGTTTCGGGCCAAGTGGCTCGAGCTGGCAAATACGACCTGACTAGCGACACTACTGTAACGCAGGGGCTGGCCATAGCGGGCGGGCTTACTAAGGATGCAAAGCACTCAAACGTGGTCTTGTTCCGACGTGCCGGTGACGGTTCTGTCGAGGTCAAAAAGATTGACGTCAAGCATATGCTCAACTCTGCCAATCTCACCGAAGATGTGTCTCTACGCCCCGGCGACATGCTGTATGTCCCGAAGAACAGCATTTCAAAGATTCAGGGCTTCCTGCCCAGCGCCAGTACAGGCGTGCAAATGACTCCCGTTCATTAGATCGCGACGGAGTAGGAAACTCAAATGAACCAGATGTCTTTAGCCAGGCGCAACGAGCAGGTAGTCTCGTTGTCGGCGCGGGACTTTATTGCGATCGCCTTTCGTCGGCGGCGTGTCGGGGGGGTGACCTTCGCCGGTATTTTTCTCGGCGCTGTGTTATCCGCGTTATTTCTCCCGCGAAATTACGAGGCGGAGATGAAGGTGTTAGTAAGCCACGACCGCGCCGACAGTATAGTTACGTCTAGTGCGAATGCGCCCACCCCAGTGATGCGCACAGACGTAACTGAGGAAGATTTGAACACCGAGGTGCAGTTGATGAAGAGCCGCGATCTGCTGGAAAAGGTTGTGACCACCTG
>JAOAPG010000354.1 GCA_025462785.1 Acidobacteriaceae bacterium | reverse complement strand
ATTGGGAAGGGCGGTGCCAAGCCGGATCACCAGCAAAATGATCGTAGCCGCCGCAAGCGGTAAACCTATGGGGCAAGCCAGCATCATGAGTAGAACGGCCAGGCAAAGTCTCTCGGCCGGCATGCTTGTGTGCCAAGCCCTCGCGCTCTGGTTCAATCTCTTGCATGTCAAAGAGTTGAACCAGCTTCTCGCAGAGGGTGAGCAAAGCTCTTCTGCAACGTCGCTAGGTCTGTCAAGTAGACTTGGCTCTGCTCCGACAGAATTAGCATGGCTTCCAACCAACCTAATCGGGTCTACTAGTATGACGAGGATGAGAGTTAACATCACTGGATATTCGGCGATGTCTTGCCCTGTTTGTTCTATACACGGCTCGGTAATAAGGCGACTTCATCGTGCGAGAGTAACCCTTCCACCGATAGCGGGTAAATAGTGCTGAAGTCTATCGAAATTGGAGGAACGTATGAGCCGACGGTTGCGGCGCGAAAGAGCGCGAAGAAATAGGAAAACTTCTAACATTTCAGGGAAGAAAATTCACTATACCAGCTATACCTCAAATCGACCTGCACCATGACCTCGGTGATGGTTTGCGCATCGTAGCCGCGGCATCCTTAAAAAAAACCCCATCCTCTCGCGCAGCCTTGCAACGGATGGGGCGTTTGGCTAATACGGCGAATTTATGAATGTCTCAGGCGGCCGGCTTTTTCTCTTTGTCAGTTGTGCGAGTGTCTACCTCTACATCTCCCTCCTTATCCACTCGCAATTTCTCATGACGCAGTTGTCGGAAAGCACTTCCGTTGTTTCGACCGGCCGCTTCCCAATTCGTACCTCTTCGTTCACGACTGGCCGCTTTTCCACTCGCGCCCGTTCTTCTGAAAGAGGTACCCGTATCTCTTGGTCGCATCCAATCTCGCCAGCGTTCGCAGCCTGCTCTTCTGATACCGGTACACGTTCGACCACGAGTTCTTCTCGCGTGACAGGCATGGCAACAGTCTCGTTCTGCGTGATCACTTCCTTGCGGATGCGCGATTGTCTGACGGAATGAATACGTACCTGAACAAATTGAATACGGCCCGCAAGGATGCTTGGGTCGTAGGTGAGGTTAACTTTCAGTTAGAGGAACGATCCTTCAAAATTCGGATTGGAAAGGCCGACTGGCAGACCAAGCCGGGGGCAACCTTAACTCTCTATTTTTTGTTGGCATACCAATATGCCCTCCTAACCATGGTAGGGTTTCCAGACTCGCACTTTCCTGGATTATGCTCGATATGTATGAATCAATCCGGCGTCCGGAGTGGAAGTGGTTCGAGGATGTGGTGGCGTACGGAAACGCGCGGCTGCCCCAAGCCCTGTTACTTGTGGGGTCGGCTTGTGGGGATGAACGTATGCTTTCCGCCGGGCTCGAGTCGCTAGATTGGCTCATGAAGACACAGCATTGCCAGAGGAATGGCCACTTTGTGCCGATTGGATCCCAGGGTTTTTACCGTCAAGGCGGCGAACAGGCGCGATTCGATCAACAGCCCATTGAAGCAGCGGGCGCGGTGTCCGCTTGTTTACAGGCGTTTCGCGTAACGGCTGACAATCATTGGCGCAGTGAAGCTTGGTCTGCTCTTAACTGGTTCCTGGGCGATAACGATCTCCAGCTTCCTCTTTATGATTCTGAAACAGGAGGGTGCCGGGACGGATTGCATCCCGAGCGCGCCAATGAGAATCAGGGGGCGGAATCCACACTGTCATTCCTGATGGCGCTTTTAGAAATGCACTCTTTGAAACAACCTGAAAAGGCGGAGAACTGTCAATGACTGCTCCTGAAACAACCCTTATAAACGTCGAAAGCGCACACTACCCGCCACTACTTCTGCGCCATCCTGCCAACCCAATTCTCACGCGCAAGGATTGGCCCTACTCCATCAACAGCGTTTTCAATGCGGGGGCGACGTTGTTGCCGGACGGAACTACTCTGCTCTTATGTCGCATCGAAGACCGACGTGGATTGTCACATCTTTGTGCTGCGCGTTCTAAAAACGGCGTCGATGGATGGCAGATTGATCGCGAGCCGACGTTAATGCCGAGCCCGAACCAGTATCCAGAGGAGATCTGGGGCATCGAAGATCCTCGCATCACTTTCGTACCTGAACTGCAGCAATACGTGATTACTTATACCTCGTATTCACGCGGCGGTCCCGGAGTGTCTCTTGCTTTAACGAAAGACTTCCGGACATTCGAGCGCTACGGCGTGATAATGCCGCCGGACGACAAAGACTCGGCGCTTCTGCCTCGGAGGATTGATGGATACTGGGCGCTCATTCATCGCCCGATGACGCCGCTGGGGTCGCATATGTGGATCTCCTACTCGCCCGACCTGCGTTATTGGGGCAGACACCGGCTTATGTTAGAAGCACGCCGCGGCGCTTGGTGGGACGCAAACAAAATTGGGTTGTCGCCGCCGCCGATCGAGACTTCCAGAGGATGGCTCGTGCTCTACCACGGAGTGCGGCACACGCCTTCCGGTTGTCTGTATCGATTGGGCTTGGCCCTCTTCGACCTTCAGAATCCAGAAAAGTGTCTGCTGCGAGGCGATTCCTGGATGTTTGGTCCGGAGGCGGAATACGAGCGTCACGGCGATGTCGATGATGTTGTGTTCCCGTGCGGATATACCACAGATCCGGACGGTGACACGATCAATGTCTACTATGGAGCTGCGGACTGCTCGATTGCCCTGGCCCGGACCAGCGTGCGGGCACTTTTAGCTTGGCTCGATGCCAATGCAAGTAGTGAGCGTCGCCAGCGAGCGCAGGACTAGTGAAGCTTCATCCCCCCACGGTTCGAGAACCCGGGGCGGAACTTTATCGGGATCGAAAAGGACGCCAACTATATGGCGATAGCGGAACAGAGGATTAAGGCGGCTGACCGTCGTTAATTAGTCTCAGTCGGTCAATTTACGAGCAGAATAGTAATTTTCCCTATGCAGCTTTTGTTGTTGTTTGGCATACGTCTCGGCTCTTTCCCTAGCGGTGGACAGTTCATCAGACCTAAACCAATCGGATGTTCGTCGTTCTGAAACATAAACCGTGTTTCCATTTTTCGTGGTCTGTTCGTTGTGAACCCAATCCACCACCCAAATCTCCATCGTGCTCTCCAGAGCGTAAAAACTTTGGCTCAATCCTTAGCAACCAATCGGCGATCTTTATGCGGAGTCATGCGAGGCAGCCCGGTGCTAAGCTCACACTTCTCGCCCGGCTTCGCGCCACAAGTGGGGCAGCGGATACTCAACCACATTTTTCGGGTTGAGTTTTTCATTTGAACAGAATGCCTCAAACCTCAATATAGCGATGGTCAATTCTGACCAGTTTTAAAATTACTCCCTCATCCCAACCGAAGCTGAGCCCGGTTTGGAGTTGCCTTCCTCGAAAATGACTGCATAAGCGGCAAACCATGTTGAGGCATGCTCTGATTTTGTCGAGGTCTATGTGCCGTCGCCGGGGCATTTTGAGCAGTCGATCGGATCAGCGCTCTTCAAGAGCCTCTTTGACCGAAGTTGAAGCCACTTCTCGATGTGGCTTTTTTCTTTCAGGTCCGGCAGCCAGGGCAGGAAGCTTCTAGTCGACGGGAACAAAATTGATCTGCCCCACGACCTCAGAGGTAGGTTGCGTATCAGAACCGTGGAAGACTTCGTATTCTCGCGTCACCTAATAGGGTTGGGATTGGTCGGGATTCTGGTGTTCGACATCTTCCATTCGTTGCAGGATCAGGCTCAGATCGGGAGATCCGATTTCAGCGTTAGACAAAGGCAGCTGTAACGATGAGAATACCGTCGCGACGCAAACGAGAAATGGCAACCAGCATTTCGGCGTAGCTGCTTTGATAATTCCTACTCTGTGAGTCACGGCTTAGCTGATGTCTGCCCGGATGCCCGAAAATTACCCTTGTTCACTGCCTCGACCGTTCAAATCGGAGTGGGGCGATTCCATTGGGCACAGCGAGATTACCGCAAGACTGAACACCGGGGAGAGAAGCGAGAAGGAATAATGCTCTTCCTGGAAGGAAGCGCGCCTCCATATGACGATAAACGATTCGGCACCTTGTAAGCTGGGGAAGGCGGACTCAGCCACCCTCCCTGGTGAAAAGCTCACGTTCTACGCTGCTGCGGGAATGGCGCTCGTATGGAAGGTCGAGTTGACAATGTCAGAGGTCTGAACCTTGGGCGTTCCCTCGACAAATCGAGCCATTGTCTTCAACACCTGCGGATAAACATTCGTGTTGTAAGTTTCGGCATCGGTTTTGTTTTCCCACAGACTGATCGCAGTCACATCAACCCCGCCATTATCAGCGAACGTGATTTCGTCCTTAAAACCTTTTTGTTTGCGGAGTAAAGGCAGGACGTCTTTCTCAAAAGCTTGCGTGTAGTCGGACAGCATATTGGATTTCAGATGAATCGAGACATTGCGTGCAAACATGGCAACCTCCTAGGTTGGAGTTGCTAAGACAGAAAGCTTCAGATGGGCTGACTTAGTTCAGAGGACCTGAAAGAGTAAGAATAGGTAGCTTGCTCAATTTCGATGCTAGGCTAGTGCGCTATCGCTGTCAAGCCGCTTCCCAGGGTGCCATGTGAACCACGTCAGTTGAGGTCAGAACGAGTTGAGAAGGAATCGTGAACCTGAGTCGTGCTGATCGGCCGTAAGTCAGGCGAAGAGCGGGGCAGGTGCGAGATCCAGCCTATGCCGCACCGGCAAGCAGGGCTTGAGATTTGCTGGAGTTGACGATCGAGCGAAATCATCCAACGCTTGCCGACCATTCGTGGACAAAACCCCAGAATGGCAAGGTGCGACCAGGGATGAGAGAATTCTCACTTGATCACGGTTTCCGATGCCATCTGAAAGGGCGCAACCCCGCGGGCGTCGAAAACGATATCTCTAACGGCATTGATGACGAGCTCCGGGCGATAAACTTCTATGTAGTGGCCGCTACTTTTCGCAACGATTCTCTTGCTTCTCGAAGAGAGATGTCGTAGCTCTTCTTGCATGTCAGTCCAGGCACGCTCCGCGCTGGGTGCTTCCGCCGGAGGAAATCCAGAGCCCACTTCAGGATCGTGTGAGAGCACGACAAGCGGCTTGTCGCCAAGAGTGCCGGTCGCGGCCACGGCACGGCTATTCTCTCGGAACTCCAATTCCTCGGCCAGCAGTGTGTGCCAAGTGAGCGGCTGGCAATCGAGTGCGATTGCTTCGGGTGCAATCCGAGTCCATGCCAACGGCTGATTCGGAAAGGTGTAATCGTCGCGACACCAACCGAGGATTCGGGGCACTCCAAGCGGCATCGTCCAAATACCAATCTCGTAATGACGCATGACTGATTCCGGCTGTGCGGATGGAGGAAAGCGGTTGAGCTGATCGGGATGCGATGAGTCGACCAAGACCATCCCCGCAACTTGATCGAGATGACGCGATGCGAAGACGCGCACGTTGAAGCCGCCGAACGAATGTCCTACCAGGATGTAAGGTCCCGAAACATGAGCAGCGGAGAGGAGTCGTTCCAGCTCACTTACGATGTTGCCGGTTGTACGTGGCTGAGTCGGACCCTCACTCCAGCCATAGCCCGCGCGGTCGTAGGAACACACACGAGTAAATTTGCTGACTTCCGGCTGCACGAGCTCCCAAGTGACGGAGCTGTCACCGAGTCCTGCGTCCATAATCACCGTTGGACTGCCTTGGCCAGTGCAGTTTATATGAAGTCGCTCCCCTCCGATATCGACCAATGTGCCGGGAAAGGGATAACGGCTTGCTTCGAAATGTGCTTCCACCGACTGAAACGCTGCACCTGCGACTACAGCGACAAGGATGAGTCCTACAACTGACCGGCATACGAGCGCAAAGCGAGAATGATGTCGCATTTTTGCAGGTGGAGCGCTGCTTACGCTCATTAGATCGTCCTTAGGTTAAAACTGTAATTTCAACGAAGCCTGCATGGAGCGCGGTCCTCCTACTGCGTACAACGGATTGAACCCGCCGCCGAACCCGTTGCCGCTGCCCAGGGTCTGCGCCAGCGTTGCATATGGTTGACCAAAACCGTTCACAGTCCAATTATTTTGCGGATAGCCAAAGTTCGGGTGGTTGAAGATATTGAACGCGTCCATGCGGAACGTGAGACGGATCTTTTCGTCAAGAGCGAATTCGCGCCGGAGTGCAATATCCATTTGCAACGAAGGGAAAGCGCGTATTGCGTTCCGTCCCAGAGTTCCCTGCCGCGAATCGGCGGGGGCGGCAAAGGTGGGGATCGAGAAGGCGGCGGGATTCAGTATGCGGCCACCGGGAGCAGCCGGATCGCTGATCCAGAAGGGCTGGCCTGGCACAGCATCGGCACGGAAATACATATTCGAAGGTGTTTGATCATCGTAAAACTTGGAGACGGCAGGGAGATAGATCACGTCGAACGGAGGCGCCGATCTAGCGTGAAGAATGCCGTCGAGAGCCCA
>JAOAPG010000285.1 GCA_025462785.1 Acidobacteriaceae bacterium | reverse complement strand
GCGTGGTTGCCTATGAATCCAACGATGGGTGGATGACGGGCAATACGGAAGGATAGGTTGGTTAACGCAATCTGCTGATCGCATCATTGGCGATGAGAGTCTTGCTTGAAAATGCGAAGGCAAGAGTTCTTGCTTCCTGATCGTTGATTCTCATCTCGATGTATAGGGTACAACCAGCCTTCCGAACGACCCTGCAGCCAGGATCAGACAAATCCTTACAGACGCTCTACGCTTCCTGACCTCACTGTCTGCGAGTGCTCCATATCCTGCAATGCAGGAACACTCTGTTTCCGGCATCAAACGGTTTTTCACGGTAGCGCCATAATGAGGGACAAATCATGAAGTCCAAGCAAGTGGTCGTCAGCGCCGGCTCCATCACCGGCTTCGGCGCTTTGTGCAATCGCAGGGGTACATCGGGGTGGGGTGAGTTCTCCGAGCAACGGTGGAAGCCGATTCGCCTTTTTCAATTCTTAGCGCAATTAGTCCTCGCGATTACGCTCGCGGGTGTCGCTGCCAAAGCAAACGCTCAATCAATCGACGAACTCTACCAGGCAGCCAAAAAGGAAGGCGCGTTGTCCTTAAACGGTGGCGGGCCCGCCGGCCTCTACGAGCCGTGGGTTCGGGAGTTTGAGCAACGCTTTCCTGGCATCAAAGTCAAGTTGACCGCAGATTTCAGCAACATTCTCGCCCCGATCATCGATCGCGAGATTGCCGAAAGAAAACTGAGCGTCGATCTGACGATATTTCAGACGCTCCAGGACTATGACCGGTGGAAGAAGCAGGGAGTGCTGATGTCTTTCAGGCCGGAGGGCTGGGACCAAATTCATCAAAGTTTCAAGGATCCCGAAGGCCAGTATGTCGGCATTGCGGTATATGCGCTGTCGTATGCCTACAACACTCAGTCCATCGCTGGAACCGATGTTCCAACATCGGCCCAGGATTTCCTGAAGCCGGAATTCAAAGGCAAGGTCATCACGTGCTATCCGAACGACGACGATGTCACGCTCTATCTGTTCTATACGATTGTTCAGAAATACGGGTGGGAGTTCATGGACAAGTATATGGCGAACAACCCGCAGTGGGTTCGCGGACACTTGGGAACCGCTCGTGCCGTGGCCAGCGGCCAAGCCGCAGTGACCTTCGACACTATGACCAACGTTTCGCTTGGCCTGAAAAAGAACAACCAGCCAACCGACGTCGCTTTTTCGGACGTTGATCCCCTGCCGATCTGGCCGCAAACGACGGCGATCTTCAAGGACGCCCCACACCCGAACGCGGCCAAACTCTACATCACCTGGTTCCTGGCGAAGGAACAGCAAAGCCGAACCGGCACTTGGTCGACGCGCTTGGATGTTCCTCCACCGTCAGGTCTCAAGCCGATATTCGAGTATCAACTTGCCAACGACTTTCGCAGCTTCATCACTAATGAGAAGCTCGCCGAGGAGCTGCGTAAGCGGTTCGAGGGTTATATCGGCAAGCCGAAAGGCGAGCCGGTGATTCACTAGAAGTCTATCGAATAAGGAGAATGGAGGATTCTGATGTCTAAGGTGTGGTTGGTTACTGGCAGCGCAAGCGGTTTGGGCCGCAACATTGCTGAAGCAGTTCTCGCATCGGGCGATCGCCTCGTCGCAACAGCCCGCGATCCCGGTCGCTTGGAAGCTCTGGTAGAGAAGTACGGCGATCAGGTTCGCACCGCTCCCCTCGACGTTGCCGATGAGGCGGCCGCCTATGCGGCAGTGCAGGTGGCGATAGATGCGTTCGGCCGTCTCGATGTAGCGGTCAATAACGCAGGCTACGGCGACTTTGCGCCGTTCGAGCAGTTGAGCTCGGCGAGATTTAAGGCCGTGATCGACACCAACTTGTATGGCGTAGTCAACGTCACCCGCGCGGCGCTACCCATCATGCGTAAGCAAAAGAGTGGCTGCATCCTGCAGATATCATCGGTGGGCGGTCGTCTGGGCGTCCCCGGCAACTCGCCGTACCACGCTGCCAAGTGGGCTGTTGGAGGATTCACTGAGTCGCTCGCGAAAGAAGTGGCCCCTTTTGGTGTCAAGGTCTGCGCTCTCGAGCCCGCCGGAATGCGCACCAACTGGGGCGCTCGTGCGAACAGCTACAGACCGGATCTGCTCCCAGACTATGAACCGTCCGTGGGCGGCGTGTTGAAGGCGCTGGAGTCTCGCTGGGGCCATGAGAATAGCGATCCGGCCAAGGTGGCTCAGGTCGTCCTTCGTCTGGCCGCTAGTGATTGTCTGCCTGCACATCTTCTGATCGGCAGTGACGCCGTTCAGCACGCCGGCCAAGCCGAGGCGACGCGTGCCGCCGATGCGGAACGCTGGCGAGAGGTCAGCGTATCGACAGACGCGGATGCTCCCAGGTTCATGTCTAAATTGCAATTCTGATCGGAGTGCGTGTTCAACGCGGTATTCGAAAGCACGGATGGGCATCAAATCGACGATCCGTACCGGCGTGACGACGAAGTTCGATCCAGCTCGCGTGGCGCCGTGGCCTGCCGTCTGTCATGCCCGGAATAAAACTCGACCACGCGTGTTTTTTCATAGCGGGGCACAGTAGCGTGACTGTGCCCCAGGCCGAGCATTGTTCATTATTGCGAGAGCAGGATGTCGCGAGGCCGAAGGTGAGGCAGTGCTAACAACATCTGAATCGTTGCATGGGCGGGCCCTCCCGCGCGGGTGCACGTTCTCCGAATCCGATTGGCGAGTTCTTGCGCCTTTCTGGTACCCGGTTGCGTTCTCACACGAAATCACTGATCGACCTCATGCCGTGAATGAGCGTGTAGTCGTCTATCGTCTCTCCGACGGCTCGCTGTCCGCCGCAAGAGACATCTGTCCTCATCGGGGAGTGCCCCTTAGTCTCGGTCATGTCGAAGGGGACGAGATCGTCTGCAAATACCATGGCTTACGCTACGACCGAAATGGCAAATGCACCTGCATTCCTGCGCATCCGAACCAAACTATCTCGCCGCGGCTGCGGCTGGACATGTTCAGCGTTAAGGAGCGCTCCGGCCTGGTTTGGGTTCGCTTGGTGGACAGCGGCCCCCGCCCTCTACCCGAAATGAGGGAATGGGAAGACGCTGACTACATCAAGGCGCTACCCGATAGTGTCATCATAAACGCCGCTGCGGGACGTCAGGTAGAGGGCTTTCTCGATGTAAGTCACTTCGCCTTCGTTCACGCTGCGAGCTTTGGAGAACCGGATAATCCCGTTGTGCCCGATTATCCGATAACGAAGACCGCGACAGGGTTCGTGGCCGACTACATCAGTACGGTCAGCGACTATTCGCACGAGTCCAAGCACGTGAGCCCACCGGGCTTTCTCTGGCGCAGGCGATTCGAGGCGTTCTTGCCCTTCGTCGCAAAGCTAACGGTATTCTTTCCTGGAGAGGGACAGCTGCACATCATGAACGCTGCGTCACCTGCTTCTGCGAGAAAGACACGGCTCTTCGTTCCCATCTGTCGGAACTTCGACAAGGATGCACCACTTCAGGCTACGCTGGACTTCAACTATCAGGTATTTGCTGAAGATATTGCCATCGTTGAGCGACAATTCCCAGAGGACTTACCGATTGACCTTCAGGCTGAAGCTCACTTTCCTGCTGACCGGAGTTCTATCGCCTATAGAAGGGGCCTTGCTGAACTCGGCTTAGGACGAAGCTATACAACATAGCTCACCCCGTGTCGGTGAGGTCACCGCAAAGAAAGCGATTTCCTTGAAGTTCAACGGATACCGTGTCCGTCGCTAAATCATCCTTGGCCAGACATTGGGCCGAGAGAAGCAAAGAAGATGCTGTGATACAGCGAAACTCCATGATGCAGCTCTCTGCCGTCGATGAGGTGCTTCCGTTCAGCCGGCTACTGTTGCTCGGCCTTCAGCATGTCCTAGTCATGTATGCAGGCGATGTTGCGGTTCCGCTGATCGTGTCGGAGACGCTGCATCTTCCCGCATCAGAGACCGTGATGCTCATCAATTCAAGTCTTTTTGTTGCCGGTATCGTTACGCTTATCCAGTGCCTGGGAGTGTGGAAATTTGGCGCACGTTTGCCGGTGATGATGGGTGCGACATTTCTCTCAGTCGCTCCGATGATTTCTATGGGACTTGAGCCGCATATTGGACTGCAGGGCTACTATGGGGCGCTCCTGGTCTCCGGCGCGCTTGGTATTTTGATCGCACCTTTAATGGGACACATTCTTGACCTCTTTCCGCCAGTCGTCAGCGGCTCCATGATCACACTGCTGGGACTTTCTTTGATGGGCGTCGCCATAATCTGGGTCGGTGGTGGACAGCCAACACTCGATCGAGTCGTCAATGGGGTTTCGGTGACCTCTGCAAACCCGGCGTATGGATCTCCGCAGACGCTCGGACTGGCGATCCTTGTCCTCGTTGTGATTCTCTCCTTTAGGAAATTCGGTCGGGGGATCTGGCAGAATCTCGCTACTCTCGTGGGCATTATCATCGGCACTATTGTCGCCATTCCCCTTGGAGAGTTTCATGCACCCATCCTGACAAATTGGTCGTGGATCGCCTTCACTCCTCCCTTTCGCTTTGGCGCGCCTACGTTTCACATCGGCGCGATCGCCACAATGACCGTCATTATGCTCATCACTCTCGTAGAGTCGGCTGCGGTCTTCCTCGCCTTGGGTGAGATTACTGGACGGAGGCTCACGCGCGGGGAAATGGCACCCGCTTTTCGCGCCGACGGCCTCGGCATTCTAGTCGGTGGCATGGAGGAGCAGGAAAAGTCGGCCCCAAAATTGGACGGCGTCTCAAAGGCAGGCTCGGCAATTCCGCAGAACTAATATCACCGATGCTTCGAACGTTGCCCTCAAGGAGGCGTCAAGCCAAGGCGGTACATTCACACTTGTTTACGATCCTCTAGAATCCAGGAGACTCTGTGCCCATTGAATGGACGACCGTCATGGAAGGCGGCATTCCGATCCTCGGAGGTCTGTACGCCACAGCTATGGGATACGGCGCAGTGTCACGTTCGCAGCCTCAACCGAGTCCGCCCGCACTAAAAACTCGGAGTCTATTTCGCTGGCTCGGCCCCCTCGTTGTTTTGTTTGGATGCTTTGCTGCTTGGCAGGCACACTTACAGGCAATGCGTCCGCCGGCAGAGCTGATTGCCCGTCAGATCAGGAACCGAATGAAATTTCCCATAACACTGGACGACACGACACAGTTAGTGGGGGTCGAGGGTAGTGGGGATCGCCTTATCTATCAAACCGTGATCCACGTACGATTGGCGGAGTTGGGTGGAAAAGAAAAAGCACAGCGCGAACTGGAGGCGCATTTACTAAAGACCGTCTGTGAAAGCAAAGACTATGAAACCATTCTTCGGCGCGGTTACATTATTGAAGTGCAATATTCGTTCCAGGACTCTGCTGAG
>JAOAPG010000282.1 GCA_025462785.1 Acidobacteriaceae bacterium | reverse complement strand
CGTTCTACATCCGGACTGGGAAACGTCTCGCCCGAAATCTGACGGAGATCCGCGTGCATCTCAAACCGACGCCACAGGCCCTCTTTGCGGGCGCCTCGTCGGCAATTGCTCCGAATGTCATCACAATTAGCATTCAGCCGGACGAGGGAATCTCAATCGCATTCGACGCGAAGCGGCCGGGAACACAGATGCGGACGATGACGGTTCAGGCGAACTTCTCCTATCAGGCGAGCTTTGGGTCCAAGGGACCGGTTGCGTACGAAACTCTGCTGCTCGACTCGATGCGTGGCGATGCAACTTTATTTACGCGCCGGGACGAAGTAGAGGCGGAGTGGCGCATCATTACACCGATTGAAGAAGCGTGGGCGCACTTGCCGCCGCCGGATTTCCCCAACTATGCCGCGGGCAGCGAGGGACCACCCTCGTGGCATGACCTGCTGGAAATCTGCGGCAATGCCGCAGCCGACTGACGCGTAAACAACGGACTGAACATCCGATAGAGGTGAACTCTAGTTCATCTAAGTTGGGGAGGACTTATAAATGGCTACACTTCAAGGCAAAACTGCGCTAGTAACGGGCGCATCGCGGGGAATTGGACGCGCCACTGCGTTGGCTCAGGCTGGGGCGCATGTTCTGGTTCATTATGGCCGTTCAGCGCAGGATGCGGAATCGTTGGTCGCCGGCATTCACGCAAAAGGAGGACGGGCCGATGCCATTCAGGTGGACTTGGAAACTCCGGAGGGTGCAACAGTCCTGGCGAAGGAAGTTCGCTCGATTGTGGGCCAGCGATTGGACGTGCTCGTGTCTAATGCTGGAGTCGGTAAGAGTGCAACCGTTAAGGACCATACGGTGGCAGACTATGACAATCTCTTCGCAACGAATGTACGCGCTCCGTTTTTCCTAGTGCAGCAACTCCTGCCCATCTTCGGTGAAGGTTCGAACATCATTGTGATCTCTTCGCTGGGTGCCCGCGCGGTAGTTGGGAACCCGGGTTTAGATAACCCTTCCATCCTTGCTTACGCCTCGACCAAAGGAGCACTAGAGACTCTCGTTAAAAACTGGGCCGCCATCCTTGGGCCGAGAGGCGTCCGCGTAAATGCTGTTGCGCCGGGGGTAATCGACACTGACATGTCGAGTTTCACGAAGACTGAGACAGGTCGGGACCGGGCGCTCGCAATGCAAGCGTTGAAGCGAATCGGCAAACCGGAAGACGTCGCGGACGTCGTCGCGTTCCTGGCGTCAGACGCTGCACGCTGGATCACGGGAGCGAGTATCCCGGTCGACGGTGGGTCGAAGCTTTGAGCATCACATGGAATTGCAGATGCCTCGGTGAGAAGAGGAGGAAAGCAAAATGGCAAAAGAGGAAATGGTGAGTGACAACATCGAATCGAAAAATAAAGCTCTTGTTCTAGAAGCTTTTGACACACTGTTCAACAAGCGCGACTATGCAGCCGCTGAGCGTTTCTGGTCCCCTCACTACATTCAACACAGCGCTCACATCGCACCTGGTCGGGAGGGTCTGTTCAATCTAATCAAGAGCCTTCCACCGACGTTGAAGTATGAACCGGGAGCAATCGTCGCTGAAGGAGACCTCGTGATCGTGCACGGGCGATTTAGCGGTTTCGGTGCTCCTGTGAATTGGATTGCCGCAGATATCGTGCGGATCCAAAACGGAGTCCTCGTCGAGCATTGGGACGTCATTGAGGACGAAGCGACGGAAGAACAGTCGCTAAGCAAACGGCCCATGTTCGGAACTACATTCCCGACCTACACTTGAAAAGGAGCTGGTCTCGACGGGTGACTCTAGAGCCGCTCGATCTAGCCTTGTCGGCCAATTGTATTCGCAAGACGAGTAGGAAGAGTCTATCCGCGAGTGGGTGATAAGCCTGCGCGGCCGCTATCGGAAGGTTCGACTGGCAAGCGAGGTGGATATTTTGGCGAGACCGCTGTGCTGCTCCAGGAGCAAGAACAGACTAAATGCTAGGCACATGCAAAAGAGATACGCGTAAGGTCAAGCACGTCAGCATGCACTCATCTAATCTCCAAATTCTTGAATGAAGCTCATGGTGCTTATTTCCTAATGTAGCGGCGCAAGGATATGCGGTTCGCGCATGTCGGCGAAGAAGTTGGTAAACACGTCTTTGGTATCGATGCAATCTTCAAATCCACGCCGTCTGGCCTTGATCGTGCTTGAGACGTTGTCGACGAATCGCGGCGGCATCGTTTTCTAGCGGCTCTTTGTGTTGTCGCTGCCGTTGCCTGCATAAATCTTCCGTTGTCCCGAGGTAACGGCGTTCGAAGGCCGCCCTCGAACCGTTGAAGGGCGAAGGTTCCATGATCAACACGGCATCCGGCTGGGGTTTGGCTGGAGGAACGCGGGCCACAGTTTATTGTGCCTCGAAGGGCACCGTCGCGCTGCTGACCAAGGCCATGGCGATCGATCACGGATCACAGAATATTGGCGTAAACTGCATCTGCACCGGCGACACAGACACCAACATGCTGCGCAACGAAGCGTACCAGTTTGTTTGAAAAAGAAGAAGGCTTTTTGGCGGAGTCCGAGCAACGGCCGTTTGGCCGGGTCGGCAAGCTGGTGGAGATTGCGGAAGGCACTCTGTATCTGGCCAGCGACGCAGCTTCGTTCGTGACTGGAACGGACTTCCACGCGGCCTTTGGTGTTTCGGGAAGGGCACGGCTTCATCCGTTCACCGAAAGAGGATTACATGCGCTTGCAAAACAAAGTCGCTCTCATCACCGGAGGAACCTCCGGCATCGGCGAAGCCACAGCGATCCTTTTCGCCAAAGAAGGCGCGAGCGTCGCCGTCACAGGCCGCGATGAAAAGCGAGGTCAAGCTGTAACCTCCGGAATCCTGGAAAACGGCGGTAAAGCCATCTTCATCCGCACCGACGTTCGTAAATCCGAAGAATGTTGCCGCGCCGTGGAAGCAACTGTAAAGGCCTTCGCCAAACTCGACATCCTGTTCAACAATGCCGGCGTATTCTATCCGCACACCACGCTTGATTGCAGCGAGGAAGAGTGGGACCTGCAGATCGATATAAATCTGAAAGGCACCTTCCTCATGTCGAAATTCGCCCTGCCGGGCATGATCGCGCAAGGCAACGGCGTCATCATCAATAACAGCTCTGGTTGGGGAATCGTAGGAGGAGATGCAGCTGTCGCCTATTGTGCTTCCAAAGGCGGTGTCGTGCTGCTCACCAAGGCCATGGCGATCGATCACGGTCGGCAGGGGATTCGTGTGAACTGCATCTGCCCAGGAGATGTCAACACGCCGATGCTTCCGGAAGACGCGCGTATGCGCGGGATGAATTGGTCGGACTACCTGTCAGGCTGCGCTAACCGGCCTTTAGGACGAATCGGTACGGCGGGCGAGATCGCCAAGGCTGCACTGTTCCTCGCCTCAGATGATT
>JAOAPG010000284.1 GCA_025462785.1 Acidobacteriaceae bacterium | reverse complement strand
GGACCGCTGATCGAATTCAGCCTTACATTTGCATCCGAGGGGACAAGCACTTGGTAATCAACCTGCCCGCTATTGGAATCCGCTCCGTCTAGCAAATGAGACTTGAGGACCACACGATTGCCGTGTTGGTTCTCATCCACCTCAACCTTGTCGGATTTGAGAATCGCAATGACGCTGACTCGTTTGGAAGGACCAGCTTTGATCGAAACCGGACCGTACTGGTTGTTGATGGTGACGCTGGCGTGGTGGCCGACTTTGAAATGATATTCTTTGCGGCTCTCAGCAAATGCGAATGCTGCTGCTCCGATCAGGACCATCACTACCAAGAGTTTTACGTCACAACGACTGCGCCCCATTTTCGTTCTCCCCGATTTCAGCAGTTGCCTGTTACATGACCCGAGTCTCGATTCCATTATGGCAGAGAACGGTCTACAGCCATCTCATAGACCATAGCCTTCTGCTCGTAAGCGTTCATCAAAATACGTTGCGCCTCTTCGTCATTCGGATTGCTCTTAGCCGACTCCTCGGCATCGCGAATGTAGGAATTCACATTACGCAAGTTATCTTCGTAAGAGGCGAGCATTGCAGGCGAACGCCGTTGTACTGTCTGCAGCAATTGCTGGTCATCATCCGACGTGACATCGTTAGCCGCGAGGCTGATGTTCTTGGAAGCTTCTTTTGGCGCAGTGAGTTCGTAACGCACGCCAAAAATTACAAGGAGAGTGGCCGCAACCGGTACCAGCCATGCGGCACGCCACCAATGCCGCTTCTGCTCAAAAATAGTGAAGACTCGCCGGCGCCCGCGAATCAAACCTTCCTGGCGAAGCGCCATCTCTATGGAATTCCAAACTCGCGCACTGGGTTCCGCTTCCCGTTCGAGAAAGCGAGCTTCCTCAGAAATAGCATTTAAGTCATTAACCAGGCTTTCACAGCTTGAACAGGTCTCAATGTGTTGATGATGCTCCACCGTCCGGCAACTTTCGTCATCAATGATGTCTGCCAGCGCGCGCTCAAATTCTGTACACGTCATACTGCTCTCCCAAGCTTCCTCAGCGATTGCTGGCTTTTTGCGCCTTAGCGGTTTTGATAAGTTCGCGCAATTTCAGCCGTGCCTTATGCAGTTGTGACTTGCTGTTGCCAATGGAACAGCCGACCATTTCTGCAATTTCGTTGTGCTCGTACCCTTCGACGTCGTGCAGCACAAAGATTGATTTGTAACCGGGCGGCAAAGCATCAATAGCTCGTTGCAACTGCAAGCGATCGACTGATCCTGCCAGCTTCGCATCTGCCGCCCCTAGCTCTTTGCGGGGCGTTTCTTCTTCAGTCTCGATCGTCTCCTCAAGTGGCACCACCGAAAGCCCCTTCTTTCGGAGTTGCATGAGTACAACGTTGACCGCCATGCGGTGCAGCCATGTAGAAAAGGCTGACTCTCCGCGAAACGTCCCAATTTTCCGAAATAGCTGCAGAAACGCTTCCTGGGTCAGATCTTCAGCTGCCGCCGTATTAGCCGTCATCCGTAGACACAAAGAATATACGCGACGTTTATGCAGGGTATACAGAGTCTCGAAAGCTTCCGCGTCTCCCTGCTTCGCCCGTTCAATCGCTTCTGTCTCAGTAAGCTTGTTTCCCTTTGATTTCTTAGCGTCCGTCAAGTCGCCTTTTCCGGCCGCACTCAATCTGATGCGGCGTATCTACCTTTTCGTTGTCCTACTTGCGTCTTCCGTTCGTGTCCGAGCCGGTCATTGGGAATGCCGCAACTTATTGTGCCCGCAGGGCTTCCAATAACACGCTTTCCTAAGGTGACTTTAGTGACTCATTCGAGCCTAGTGGCGAGAGCACCAGCCGTCAACCGTGCTTATGCGGCTACAACCAAGCAGTACCCCTAGGCGGATGAAGCGGTCGTAATGGCTTCCAATCCATGTCCCTGGGAGCTAGTTTCCCGCTGCCTTAGCAGAAAGGCGAAGAGAACGCCCAAAAATCCCAAAATCGAGAAAATCCACATACCTAGATGATAACCTGCCGGATTGCTGGCGTCAGCTCCACTTCGGTCGTTTGCCCATCCAATCAGCAGGTTGAATCCAGCCAGGCCGATATTCTGGATCATAGTCATAACGCCATAGGCCGTTCCCAGCTTGGACTGATCGACAATGTAGGCCACCGAGGGCCACATCACGGCCGGAATGAGCGAAAACGCCACACCCATCATAGCCATTGTAAGCACCAGGATAGGCCGCAAGTGGTGGGCCACAAACGCGAAGTGGCCGTTACTGGTGGATGGCAGATAAACAGTTACATACGAAGCCGAGCGCATGTAAGCCATCATCAGGTAGACGGGAATGAGCAGCAGAGAGCCCAGCATCATCAAGAATGCCCGTTTGCCAACGCGGTCCACGAATAATCCGAACAGCGGAGTACCGAACATGGTGAAGATTGTGAGCATTCCCACTAAATCACCGCCAGCCTCACGTGTAACGTGATGGACATCCATGAAGAACTTGTAGGCGAAAGTCTCAAAAGGAAAGATGCCGGAGTAGAACACAATGCAGAGTGCGACGATATACCAGTACGATATTCCGAATCCTTTAATGTCGCTGAAAACAACTTTATCCGTCGAGCCTGCTGGACCGACTCGGTAGTGCCGCTCTGCGTAGATCTCCAGCAACCAATAAAAAATTGCGCCAATAACGCAAAGCGTTCCGAACCAAATCGAAATGATGAGAGGCTTACGCCAGGACGAATAGGCAAATCCCGCCCACGATGGCGACTGTTGTGCTAATAATGAGCCTGCTCGCGCAATCATCAAGTTGATCCCGAAAGCGAAACTGAGCTCCTTTCCGCGAAACCACTTCGCAACCGCGGTTGTTACTGCCACAATCAACGACTCGGCGCCCAGGCCAAAAATTAGTCTTCCCGCCGCCATTACAGCCAATTTTGAAGAGAGCACGGTGACGCATGCACCTGCGAGGCAAAGGGATCCGAAAATCAAAATCGCTTTGCGCGTGCCTATGCGGTCAACGACGTAACCGCCCAGCACGACCATGAAGATATTCGGAATACTGTAGATGGCCTGCAGCAACCCGATATTGCTGTCAGAGAAGCCAAGCTGTTTACTGAGCAGATCGGCAATGGGCGCAATGGAATCGTACACATAGTAATTTCCCAGCATGGTCAGCGCGATGAAAACGAGAACAATCCAGCGATAACCTCGAGGGGGCGAAGGCCGCAATTCGTCAGCCATGGGTTCCTTGATCCGCGAACAGAGATGGGCAGAGCTCAGCAGCCAAGAAGATAGCAGATGAAAGCTATATTTGGCCGAGATGGCCGGTATTCAGCTCCGGTAAATTCGTCGCGTACAGCTCGAATACCGGAAACTCCCGATTACAACAGAACACGGACGGCGGGCACCTTTCGCAATCCGAACGTCCCAGCCACAATGCTGATTCTATGATTCACCGACGTACGGAGGAGGTTCTATGAAGCTTAAGACGGCATTTCTTATGCTGGTATTGGCAGCTTGCGCTCAAGCTAAAGAAGCGAAACGTTATCAGAGCGGAACACTCGTCAATATGGATTCTGTGACCTGTGGAACCGACGAAAAAAGCGGTAACTCCCTCACTGGTGAAATCATCGGTACGGACTCCGCGCACAAGAAGACTCATGCCCTGCTTTGCCAGGAATATATTTTACAAACCGATTGTCTTACTTATCGCATCCGACCGAAGGACGACAAACACCCAGTGTTGCTGCCGGTTGGAGAGAAAGCGCAATTCCGCTTAACGAAGGACAAGATGGCATTGCGCGTAGAAGATTTGGACGACAAAGAAAGAGAATACATTGTGGTATCGATGACGCCGCGTCCCGATGTGAAGACTTCTACTGTTGCAAGCTCTGAGTTGCAGAAATAGCACTAG
>JAOAPG010000241.1 GCA_025462785.1 Acidobacteriaceae bacterium | reverse complement strand
TAAACTTCGACCATGATTCTTCTATGCGAACATCCCGTCGCTACGGGATGCGAGAGCGCCCAATCAGTTCAGCGGTCTAGCTTGCGCCGACCAGGGGCACCCGCGGGCTGCTCTCGATGCGAACGATTTTCTCTTGCACGATCTCTGGATAGCCGGTCTGGGTGCGCAGCATCCAGTAGAGTCGTACCGCTAACTTGCGTGCCGCTGCCACCTTGGCCACGCCCTTAACGCTTCTCAGTGCGGGAGTAAGCGGTGGGTATTCCCTTGCAGGTCTACTCGGCCCCGGCAGCAACGACAGCTTCGCCCGCTATGCAGCTTCGCGAAGCGTCGCCTTGTTGCTGACCGTCCTGATCGCGATCGACTTTCGCTCCCGCACGGCAATCGCGTTCCTCGGAATCGCGATGACCGTAGTGCAAGCATTCGACGGCGTCATCGGAGCGCTCGCCCACGATCCGTCAAAAACCTACGGACCGTTTGCCTTCGCCGTCCTCAAGGCACTCGCGGTCGCCTGGCTCCTGCGAGACCAGGAGAGTGACCCAACCAACCAGTGACAAACTGGCCGGGTTCATTCTATTCGCACTTTTTACGAAACAGAGTCTGGGTGCCCGGTGCTATTTCGCGTGTCAACACGACACCGTGGGTGCCCCATTCTATTTCGCGCCTTTTGCGAAATAGAGTGGGACTCCATGAAACCCGCTCCACCAGTTTTCGAGCGCTCCGTCCAGTGAACGCCGCGAGTCATGACAAGTCTCTGAGCAGGTGCCACGCTTCTCGATATCCCTCCCATCCTGCCCGTCGTTTGCGCGTTTTGTCGGGATAAAATCGTAAACTTCTTTTTCCCTCCATCGCGGTTATCGGGAGGATGTACCACATGTCTCGTGGCACGATGTAAGCGATGTCTTCCGCAGTATAGGGACGGGTAAAGTCCGCAGAGAGGCGGCACTTAGGACTGATTTGATAAGCTCCGTCATTTATCGAATCAGTGCATTTGAGTTGCACGCGCGACAGCCGCTTGCCAGAATCGACGATGAAGTCGTAACGCTGAGTAGCACTCCAGGGTCTTGCTACCGCAAAATTTTGGCGACGAAAGGCGTGTCGCCTCAGGATGACAATTCCCGCGGGTGACAATTTAGGAAGGATGCGGGCCTCGTCCGCGTTCGCGCGAGATGCACTTCGAATGCGAGAATGAAGCCCAATCCGCGCAAGATCCCCATTCGACTCGCTGCGCTCGCTCAGGGCAAGGCTCTCGCCCGGCTGGAGAAGGCGCCGGGGCTTCGGGATGACGGGCGGTTGGAGTCTGGGTGGAAGGTCAGCGGCCTTTGCTTCACGATAGGACGGGGATGCGAAAAATGGTGGTGCTGGCTGCGTGGAGTCCTACCTTATTTCGCAAAAAGCGCGAAATAGAATGGGCCACCCATTTAAAGGCGAAATGGGGTACCCACGGTATCGAGAGTTAACGAGCTGTTACTCTTCGACGAACTCGCGCAGTCTGCCGAGGGCATCGTCCCATTGCTTCGAGATCAGGCCGAGATAGTGATGTGCCTGCTGAAGGCGCTGCTGATCCAATTGCCAGACGCTCTCTCGTCCATGGCGCGTGCTGCGCACCAGACCTGACCGCTCCATTACGCGCAGGTGTTTAGTGATCGCCTGACGAGTGACCTTGAAGCCAGTGGTGAGCCCGGCGATGGACATCGGTCCGTCATCGCAAAGCCGTGCCACAAGCCGCAAGCGAGTCTCGTCACCGAGCGCCGCAAAAAGCGGAGCAGAGTCTTTCGGCTCTGCCATAGTTCTAGACCTGCGACGTTGGGACTTGAACAAGATACCCCTCGATTAGTTTTACCACCGCGCTCCAACCTTGCTCGTTATTTGTGAACGCGGCCATCCGGCGCTCGAGCGGAATTTGATTAAAGCCGGACTCGGTGACGGTCAGCATAACGCCGTTCTCGACCTCCTCCAAAGCGAAGGCAACGAGCGTCATCGGCTCAGCAGAATAGTCGACATCAGGATCAATCGCTGCAGGATGCCAACGGAAGGAGAATAGCCGCTCCGGTTCCATCTGCTCAATGACGATTTCGAACGACATCCCTTCATACTTTTTTTGAGCGTTGGCGATCTCGGCATTGACGGTGGTGGGCGCGATGACACCGCGCATAGACGCACCGGGTGTGAACGGTCCATCGAACCTCATGCCGAACCACGTCCCAAACTCGGTGGAGTCAGACAAAGCGCGCCAAACCCGTTTTCGCGGCGCACGCAGAAGAATTTTCTTTTGGATGTAGTCGGTGCTCATGCAACCTCCAGGTTGCAGATTAGCAGCGTTGGAAATGAAATGCAACCATTAGGTTGCGATAGTTTTGAGTGAAGATAGAGGATGGCGAGGCCCGGCTGCATGGTGCCCCATTCTATTTCGCAAAAAGCGCGAAATAGAATGGGGCACCCGGCCTCACTTACGGGTGACTCTCTCCCGTGCTGGCGGTGGCGCTCTTGCCTTTTAATTTCTCTAATTCTTTGCGGGCTTCTTTGGACAGAGGACCTTGCGGCAATATCTTCAAATATTCCTGATAATGCACTGCGGCTTCATCGGGATTGTCCAACTTCTCCAGACACTGCGCCATGCGGAAGTTTGCTTCGGCGTGATTGTTCTTCCATAAGAGCGCGTCCTGGTAGCGGGCGAGGGCTGCGCGATAGTTTTTGCGCTTGAAATAAAAATCCCCAACTTCGACGTCTTTGGCGGCCTTCTGCGGATTGAATGGGTGAAACTCTGACACATCCGTGTGGTCTGCTTCAGCCTCAGACACCGCAACCGCGCTGGTGGGATGCTTCTTGTCATCGTCTTGTGGAGGGCTGATGTCGATCTTGGTATCACGGCTGGAGCTCTCGCCCGCCTCTTTGTCCCGCTCTCTCTCTCGCTCTTTATCCTGCTCGTAACGTGGAGGAGCTTGGCTCGTGCCCGGTCCTTGATCGGACGGAGGAAGTTGCTGCATTTGCGCGGAAGCGGGAAGGGTGAAGCCCAAAGCAAGCAAGGCGAGAAGAGAAGCTCGAAGCATAGGGATATTCTAATCCGTTCGGCTGGAGCACGAAACAGCGTGCGGAGCGTTGCTCCGCCGGAAAGCCGAGGGCGGGTGTCCCTACGTGAAGCAAGACAAAAGCAAAGGCGGCGGACAGAGCCTGCCATGAGCGAAGTCGAAGGGAGTGTCCGCCCCACACAAGCAAAAAAAGAGGCCGCTTCTTGGGGGAGAAGCGGCCAGTGTTGGCGAAGAACCCTCCGGGGAAGGAGGAAACTTTTTACATCGACGGCGGAGGAGGCTGCTGAGTGTTGGCTCCGGGCGCGGGATTACCGCCTTCAGCTGTATTGCTCATCAGACGGACATCCACACGGCGATTGGCGGCACGCCCCTCACGAGTCTTATTGGTGTCGACCGGCTTGTCTTTGCCGAGTCCGATCAAATAGATCTTGTGAGCAGGAATATTGTGCTGCGAAGCCAGGTATTGAATCACGGCGTCTGCGCGGCGCTGGCTCAAAACATAATTGTAGTCCGCGTTACCCACGGAATCCGTACCGCCCTCGACGGTAATGATGTATCCCTTGGTATTGGGGACGGCCTCGGCGATCTTATCCAGATCGGCTTTGGCATCTTTGGTGAGAGTGTCTTTATTGAAGCCGAAGTGCACGGCACTCTCGCTCACTACATGATAGTTGTCGAGGTTGGCAACGGTGTTTTGCAAACTGGTGACGCGATGCACGGCATTGTCGGCCGAAGTCTGAGCGTCAGCAGCTTGTTGACCGGCGGTTTGCGCCTTCTGTTCGACTTCAGCGGTCTTGGCATTCACCTGCTGAATGCCAGCTTGAGCGCGGGCGTCAACGTCTTTAATGTCTTTGGAATTCTTTGCGGCCAGATCGTCCAGTTCATTGGTCTTGTTGATCAATGGGGTGGTTTGTTGCTTGACATAGTTCTTGCTTGCACAACCTACCGAGGCGGCCATGCTTGCGGCCATTACAATCATTAACGAAGTGCGGTTCATCGTAGAAAGCTCCTTCCGGCTCTCATCTGCTGCTGAATCTCTGATGCATCCAGAGTTCTTTGGGTCGTATTCACCGACTCGTATTCTATCTAAGCACGAGGGGTGCCAACCTTCAAGATGGAGAGGGCGGAGCCTAAGTTGCTGATTTACATGGAGTTACTAAACGATAATCGGGGGTTCTGAGGAATAGGCATAGCTGCAACTTCGGGAACTAAGGAATTTTTATACGGCAAGAGCACGCGGATACAATGCCCGTCATTATTTATACGATCCTCTTCAGAAGACGATTGGGTTACGGTTTTCCTCGGCGGCCGCGATGAGCAACTTGAGTTGAGCTGAAAACTCCACCAACTTTTGGGACTTAGTCGCACTGATCTCGCAGAGACGCTCAACTTCTTCGGCCAGCGCCGGAATCTCTTCGAACGGAATGAAGTCTCCGGTATGCGTACCGTCATAGAGAATTTCTTCGCAGATCATGCAATCCTCTCCCAGGAGCGCTGAAATTTCATCTCGGAGCCGTCCTACAAGAGTGATGTTGCCAATGCTAAAGCTGGCGGCTTCGAAATATCCGGCGGGATATTTGAGAATGGTATCTTCGTCCTCAAAATAGACTTCGCCGGTTTCAGGCTCGACCAATGCCAGCGGCGAATCCGCGCCTAGGTTCAGAGCATCTCTATTCTTGTATACCACCGCATCAACGCTCATTTGAGTTCCGCGTCCAACTCAAAGTACAAGGCATTGTTCCGCATCAACTAAAATATTGTAAACAGCTTACAAGCGAGAATGGATCTTTCCGCCAAAATTCGTAGTTTGCCCACCTCTGCCGGCGTGTATCTGTACAAGAATGCCGAGGGCGAGATCATTTATGTCGGCAAAGCTGGGAATCTGCGGAACCGGGTTAGTTCTTACTTTCACGAAGCCCGGGTTCATGATGCGAAAACTGGGACGTTGGTTCGTGAGGCGGTCGATGTCGACTACATCGTTGTCGCCAATGAAAAAGAGGCGCTGGCGCTTGAAAACCACCTCATTAAGCAGAAGCGGCCGCGTTTCAACATCCTGCTGCGGGACGACAAGACCTATCCTTATGTAAAGCTGACTTTGGGTGAGCGGTTTCCTCGCGTCTATGTAACCCGCCAGCTCAAGAAGGATGGCAGCGCTTACTATGGGCCATACTTCCCTGCCAACCTAGCGTACCGGATTGTTGATCTGATCCACCGGCATTTTCTGGTTCCGTCGTGCAAGGTGGATCTAAACCATTTTCATCCTCGTCCATGTCTGCAGTTCTACATCGGACGCTGCCTGGGTCCCTGCGTGGAAGGCCAAACGACTCCGGAGATATAT
>JAOAPG010000156.1 GCA_025462785.1 Acidobacteriaceae bacterium | reverse complement strand
TGACCGGGGAGCCGTAAATTCAATTCCGAGCAGAAGCCCCTCGCCTCGAACGGCTTTCACCATCTCGTAATCGCCAAGAGCTTCTTGCAAACGAGTGCGCAGCTTTTCGCCTACCTCAATCGCACGTGAGCCCAGGTTCTCCGCTTCCAGGACCTCCAAAGTCGCTAAGGCCGCTCGCATCGCGAGGCCGTTCTCGCTGAAAGTTGAGGTATGGATAATCGCTCGCCGTAATGATCCGTAAACTGAATCGTAGATCGCTTCGGTCATCAGAGTGGCACTGACCGGAACCAATCCACCACTCATCGCTTTCGCCAGTACGACCATATCTGGATCTATGCCGTAGCGCTGCAATGCAAGAAACGGTCCAGTGCGATACATACCGGTTTGCACTTCATCCAGGACCAGTAAAGTTCCGTAGCGGCGGCATAGAGACTGTGCGGTCCGAAAATACTCCGGGTTTGGAATTCTGATGCCGGCTTCGGATTGGATTGGTTCTACGATGAAAGCCGCGAAGCGCTTGCAGGCTAGCTTTTTTTCAAGCGCGTCCAGATCATCGAATGGAATGGCTTCTGTTTCGGGAAGAAGCGGCCCAAATCCCTCGCGCCAGAACGAATCCCCCATCAGCGATAGAGCGCCGCAGGTCAGTCCATGGAACGCGCCCTTAGCGTAAAGCAGCCCAGCGCGTCCTGTGTGAGCGCGAGAGAACTTAATCGCTGCTTCAACTCCTTCACTGCCTGAACTCCCGAAAAAGACCTTCGTTAACTTGCCGCCTGCCCGTTGGCACAGTTTTTCTCCAAGCTCGCCTGCCCGTTCCGCGATATGCGTCTGAATCATTGCCGGGCCGTCGAGATCCAGTTCTTCCCGAATTGCAGCAATTACCGCAGGGTGATTGTGACCAACGTTGTGGACGCAATATCCAGAGAGGAAATCGAGGATGCGGCGACCTTCATCAGTGAACAGTTCAGTGCCGGAGCAGCGCTCGTAGCGAACATTCATTTCCAGCAAGTCCAGCAGCCGGACCCATTGGGGATTTACATGTTCGGAGTAGAGAAAACCTATTGCAGAGTCGACGCTGCTTGTAACCATTTAACCTCTTTAGGCACGATGATGACGAAGCGGGGCCCGGTTTCGACCTCTATTTTGCAGCGTTAACGGAGTGCTTACCAAGTCTGATGCCCACAGAATCGAAGCTGGTTGCCCGCGGCTTGAGGCGAGCAGCAGTCCGCCAATAGTAAAATAAAGAAGACGCCTGACTGAAGGGGAAGCTTAACGTATCCTTAAAATTCTCAGTTTAAAATTTTGTCACTTCAGTGAAATTAAAATCGTTCACTTTCATGGCAGGCACAACCATATCAAAAGATTCTTCGCCGCTCGCCCGAACCGGCGTTCCCATTTCTTCCACGTTCGACAGCATGTGAATGAGACTCTCATTGAATCTGAAATTCCGCACACCATAGCGAATCTTGCCGTCCTCCACATAGAAGGTGCCGTCGCGAGTCATGCCGGTTAAGATTTTCTCGTATGGGTCGACTTCGCGAATGTACCAAAGCCGCGTCACCAGAATGCCTCGCTCCGTGGAGGAGATCATCTCGGGTATAGTCTTCGCTTCGGCAGGCGCACCAAATACGATGTTCATCGGCGCTTCGCCCATTTCATTGGGAATCGGAAATCCATGGCCGGTGGGCTCAACTGGTCCAACTTTGTCTTTGTACTCCGAATGCTTCATCTTCTCAGCTGTTGCCCGGGCATAGACCAGCCGGTTCACAATTCCGTTTTCGACCAGCTGCACCCTCTGTCGCCGCATCCCTTCACCATCAAACGGCGAATTCGATTGCAGTGGATGTGCGACGTCATCCCAGATACTGATGTTCTCTCCGAAAAGCTTTGTGCCCACGCGGTTATTGAGGAATGATCGTTGGTCTAGAATCGCAAGGCCGCCGAAATCCCAGAACATAAAGCCGGCCATGTCGAGCACGGCCGCAGGCTCCAGAATTACGGTATATTTTCCTGCCGGAATTTCCCTCGGATTCGTCGATTCGAAGGCCTTACTTGCCGCGATTTCTGCCAGCGTCACTGCGTCGATATCCGCCACATTGGGCGAGTTGGCCTTTTGCCATCCAGAGGAGTCTCCAGCCAGCATTGTGATCGAGACTTCCGAAGAGGTCTGAGTATGCCAGTCAGAGCGACCGCGGGAATTGAAGATGCCCTCAACCGACTCGCCTGAAGAGAAAATACCGGCAGTCGTGAGCTTATGTTTCTCGGCTATGCCGACAATTTTCTTTACGGCGTCCGCTCGTTGCTCAGGAGTAACGGCAGCTGTCGCATCAAAGTAGCGGCTCGGAATTGGCCCGTTATCTTTTCCGCCGTTGGCTGGCACGGGAAGTAGATCCGGGTCAGGATGTTGAACTTTCGCAAGAGTTTCCGAAGCTTGCACGACACGCTTCAGACTTTCGTCGTCGAGCTTGTTGGAAGTTGCGCGAGCAGTGCGCCCGTCAAACACGGTTCGCACGGAGACACCGTAGTTCTCATCCTCGACATTTTGATGAATCGTATTGTTGGCGAATCGAGTCAGGGCGGAGCGTCCGCCATAGAAAAGGGCTTCGACTTCATCGGCAGTCGAATACTTCTTAATGCGGGCAAAAATGTCAGCAGCTTGGGTTTTTTTTAGCATTTAGTAATCAGCACTCAGCATTTAGCTCGCAAAGCGCTCGGCTTCAACCTTTCGCATCAAGGAAGCCAGCATCTTCTTAACTTCCACCACGCCATTGTTCAGCTTTTCGTATTCTTTCGCGGCAAGGAATTGAAGATCACGGGCAAGAAGGAAGTGATACTCCAGCTCACTCGCGGAACCGGCAGCAATATTCAAGAAACGTTGGAACTCTCCGTCACCCCGATTCCCGCAGCCCTCGGCAATATTTGCCGCAATGGACGCTGCACGACGGCGTATCTGGCTCACCAGCCCATAGGTTTCCTGTCTTGGAAACTCGACGGTAAGCTTGTAGGAATCCAGCGTCAACGAATGAGCTTTCTGCCAAACGTGTAAATCTCTAAAGTCTTTCATTTCAGCAACTCCTTTCATCGACTGAATGCCGAATGCTGAGTGCTGAATGCTAGTTCCAATAGAACAGAACGTCTGTGACGAATCTCACGTCCCCTTGTAAGCCGAACCCACACTAATGTTGCGGAATCTCGCTGGTGATGCGCCATGCCCCGTACCCATGACTTGCTGCGGTTGGCCCTTTCCGCAATTCGGTGTCCCCCACAATGTCCATTCATCTCGCGAACAAATTGCATCCATCGAGTTCCAAAACTCCGTTGTAATTCCCGAGTAAGACGGATTCTTCAACATGCGCGCGCGCTTTCCGCCTTTTATCTCCCAACCCATTTCGCATCCGAACTGGAAGTTGTAGCGTTTGTCATCGATCGACCACGACTTATTCGTGTCCATCAGGATGCCGTGATCTGTCGATGCGATCAACTGCTCCAGGCTCAACGGCTTCTCCCCGGGCAGAATACTGATATTTGTCATGCGAATAATTGGGAGCCGATTCCAGTTTTCGGCGCGCAGTGTTCCCCCCGAGCGGTTCTCGCCAATCGTGTGCGCCGTTTCGCGTGAGGTCAAATATCCTGTAAACAGCCCGTTCGTGATGATCGGAGTGCATTGTGCGGGTACGCCTTCGTCGTCGTACGCGAAAGTTCCCAGTCCGGGCCCATGCTGTTCGCGCGCATCGGCGACAACATTCACCAGATCACTGCCGTATCGCAGCTTGCGCAATTTGTCGAGAGTAAGAAAGGACGTTCCGGCGAAATTCGCTTCCATTCCTAGTACTCGATCAAGTTCAATCGGATGTCCGACTGACTCATGAATCTGCAACCCGAGCTGCGAGCTATCGAGGATTATGTCAAACTTCCCCTCGGGACACTTATCCGCCTTAAGCAGCGCGACCGCTTCTTCTCCGATTCGGCGGGCATTCTCGACCAACTTCAACTCTTCAACCAGCTCGTACCCTCTATTCTGATACTGCCCGCCAAATGAATTCGGATACGACCGCTTCTGAATTTCGGTCCCGGCAAATGCGAGTGCTGTATATCCCGCACCAGTGACAAACTTCGTCTGATGAATGTTTGCACCGTCGGAAGAGAAGTACCATTGTTCCTCACGGCGGAACTGCATATTGGTCTCGGCAAGCGTAACTCCGGCCACCGAGCGGAGCTCGGAGTCTATCTTCAAAAGCAAATCAAGATTCTGTTCGACGGAGGTCGTAAACGGATCGATTTTGTATGTAGAAGTCCACTCGGCGGTGACGGGCTTTTCCGGAGCGAGTTGCACGTCGTGCTGCTTCACTCGCGCTGAGGCTTTGGCAATTTCGAGAGCTCGGGCAGCCGTGGCTTCAACCGCTGCGCGACTTAGGTCGTCCGATGCGGAGAACCCCCAGGCTCCATCCGCGAGTACTCTTATCCCAACGCCGAGAGATTCCGAGACGGAAGCGCTTCCGATTTTGCCGTTTTTTGTAGCCAGGGCGCGGCTGCGGTCGTCGACAATGCGCAAATCAACGTAAGAAGTACCTCGTTGCATCACGACATTCAGCGCCCAATCAGCAATCTGTTTCATAGCCAAATTTCAATCTATCACAGGAAACGACGCGTATCCGGATACGCGGGAATGCCGATTTTCGGCCGGTATTCGCCTTATTGCTGTTGTCCAGCGAAGCTATGAGTGCAGGACAAGCTCCTCTAGACGAAGAGAAATTCTTTCGTCCTTAGTTCCTTGATGGTATCTCGCAGCTTGGCCGCCTTCTCGAACTCGAAGCGTTTTGCCGCTTCGCGCATATCGCTTTCCAACTTTCCTATGTATACGTCCAGATCTTTTTGGGATTGGAAATCTGGTATTCCATCTGCTTCGTTGTCAGTCAGATCTGCATAGTCGGCGGCAATGATCTTTGCCAGCGACATCTCCAGCGGACGCACAATAGATTCCGGAGTGATTCCGTTCTCAATGTTGTACGCCTCCTGAATAGCGCGGCGGCGGTCGGTTTCACCGATAGCTTTGTTCATGGAATCAGTTCTGCGATCCGCATAGAGAATTGCCCGCCCATTCAGGTTTCGTGCACACCGACCGATCGTCTGAATAAGCGATCCACTGGAGCGCAAGAATCCTTCTTTATCCGCGTCCAACACGGCGACCAGAGATACTTCTGGCAAGTCCAAGCCTTCGCGAAGGAGATTGATGCCGATTAACACATCGAATTCGCCTTTACGCAAATCACGCAGAATCTTTACACGTTCGAGAGTCTCGATTTCCGAATGCATGTAGCGGCACTTCACTCCGACTTCGCTGTAATACTCCGCGAGGTCCTCAGCCATACGCTTGGTCAGCGTCGTTACCAGGACGCGTTCGCCGCGAGCCACTCGATCGCGAATTTCGTGAAGTAAGTCATCGATCTGTCCTTTAACGGGGCGAATCTCGACTGGGGGATCGACAAGTCCAGTAGGTCGAATGATCTGCTCGACTACGACTCCAGCCGATTTGGTCAGCTCGTAGGGACCCGGAGTCGCAGAAACATAGATCATCTGTCCCATGCGATGCTCGAACTCCTCAAAGGTCAACGGGCGATTATCGAGCGCAGAAGGCAAACGGAATCCGTATTCGACCAGATTCGCCTTGCGCGAGCGGTCGCCGTGATACATGGCATGCAGCTGCGGCATCGTCTGGTGAGACTCGTCGATAAACATGAGATAGTCACGAGGAAAATAATCAAGGAGCGTTGGTGGCGGCTCTCCCGGCAGGCGGCCCGTGAAGTGGCGAGAATAATTTTCGATACCATGACAGTAGCCTACTGACTTGATCATCTCTAAATCGAACATGGTGCGCTGATGCACGCGCTGCGCTTCGACGACGTGTCCTTGCTTTTCAAGCTCCGCTTCCCACCACTTCAATTCTTCCTTTATGGAATCGACAGCTTTAACCTTCGTCTCCGGCTTCATGACATAGTGATTCTTCGGATAGATCGGCAGGCGCATGTATTTCTGTTTCACGGTGCCGAACAGGGGATCGATCTGCGCCAGCGATTCAATCTCGTCTCCCCAGAGTTCTATGCGATAGGCCATGTCGTCGTACGTCGGAAAGATCTCGATGACGTCACCGCGTACACGGAATGTGCCGCGGCGAAAATCTCCATCGGTGCGCTCGTAAAGGATTTCGACCATCTTGCGGGTGATATCTTCCCGCTTAATCTTTTGGCCCTTCTCGAGAAAGAGCAGCATGCCGTAATACGCTTCGGGCGAGCCCAATCCGTAAATGCAGCTGACCGAGGAAACAATCAGACAATCGCGGCGTTCAAATAGAGACCGTGTCGCGGAGAGGCGAAGCTTTTCAAGCTCCTCATTGATGGTGGACTCTTTTTCAATATAGAGGTCGGCGGCAGGAACATAAGCTTCTGGCTGGTAATAGTCGTAGTACGACACAAAATAGTCAACGGCATTATGGGGAAAGAAATTCTTGAACTCGTGGTAAAGCTGAGCAGCCAGAGTCTTGTTGTGCGCCATCACGATCGAAGGTCGGTTTACGTGTTCGATCACCTTAGCCATCGTGTAGGTCTTGCCTGATCCGGTCACCCCTAGCAGGACCTGGTGCTGCTCGCGATCGTATAGCCCTTTGACCAAGGCGCTAATAGCGGTCGCTTGATCTCCCTGAGGTTTGTAGTCACTGACGAGTTTGAAATCCATGAATAGTTGTCCCGACGCTACACAGAGCGGCGTTTTTCCGAGTAGATAATCGTTTATTATAAACGCAGAATTCAGCGGGCGATGGAGGTGTAGGAAGGAAGCAATAGAAAGCGACGCGAGGTTTAGACTCGCGCCGCTTGGATTATCCAATTACTTACTGGTAGTTATCGCGTCGGTAGCTTGAAAACCACTGTGATTTCGGTTTGGATTCCTACCGGCTCTCCATTCAACGTGTAAGGTTTGTACTTCCATTGCTTAACTGCATCCACGGCTGCCCGAGCTAGAATCGCATCTCCGCTAAGCGTCTTTACATTAGAAATCTGGCCTTCTCTGCTGATCCTGGCCTGCAACTGGACTGAGCCTTGTATGCGCATCTGAAGAGCCTGCTGAGGATAAGCGGGTGAAACCTTCTTGATAAGAAGACCTTGCGTCACTCCCTGAGAAACTTTTAGTGTGCCTGATGCAGATGGCAGAGCGACGTGGTTAGCGCTGGCACCAACGATGCCGGCTAAAGCTTTATCTCCGGCATTCGAAGCTAGGTTCAAAGCCTGTTGCGACGGAGGCAATACCGCTTCCGCGTTCGATGAAGACTCGGGTGTTACGGTCACAGGTTTCTTGGCCGCTGGTGCGGTTAAAGCTCCAGCGCGAGAATGAGAACTGGAACGCGCGGGAACATCTTCCGCTTTTGTCGGCTCAGGTGTGCTGTCAGACTCATCGCTGGGTGCTGCGTTGGTTTGGATCCGGGATTTTCCTGGAGAGGTCTTTTGGGATTCTGTAATTGAGGTGTCCTCGCTAGTGGGCGCCAGCGTTTCAGCCCGTGGACCCGAATTGACTGTTGACATTGGAGCGGATGTAGTCGGAACTGGCGAAGCCGCGGCATTTTGCACTGGACTTGGCGGCTGTGAAACCTTTTGCACCGCTGTGGATTCAGCAGGCGAATGCATTTTCGTCCAACCAAAATATCCGCCAGCCGCAGCTACGACGAGAACCGCTGCGACTAGCAGAATCTTCTTGCTCCCGCCCGACTGAGAAGCTTCAGCTGGTTGTCCAAAAGTCAGCAAAGTTTCAGTGTTGCGCTGAGTATTCAATACTGGAGCAACTGCCGCCATGGGTTCAGCCGCCGGCTTCTCTTTAGCGGCTGCGAGTCCAGCCATTGCTGATTTGCTCTCCGGTGTCTGTGATTCTGGCTTTGAAATTTCTTTTGCCGGGGCAGGGGCAGCAGCCGAACCATGCCGGGGGCTACTAGCAATTCGACTGCTCGGCATGACCGGGATACTGGTTGGAACTTGATCGTTTTCCCGTGAAACATTTTCCTGCAATTTGCCAGCGGCCTCGGCCGCTCGGCGCAGAGAAGATGCCATTGGTTCCGACAACGGCTTCGAGACAGGTTGCCACGGATATTCTTTCTGTGCTCCTGAACCTGGACGTGTTGTGGAAAGCTCTGGCAAAGATTCCAGTAGCGCGGCCTCGGTGGGCTCAGGTTCCGGAGTTGCATCTGGCTCAACTTCGAAGGCTGAAGCCGAAGCAGCAGCGGCCGCAATCGTGCTCTGAATGGATGGCTGCAGCACGACCGGAGTTGAGAATGCCGGTTTTGATGTAGTTGGTGGTAAATGCGAAGCCACAGCCGGTGTTGCGATTTGGGCAGGGGCGCGTGGAGCAGAAGAAACAGGTGCTGGCGGAACCGCCTTTTCCTGTGATGGCACTGACGTTGCTACCGTTCCCGTCGATTTTGCGTTGTCAGCTTTTCGCAGCAGACCTCGGGCAACGCGCAGAGTTCCCTTGGACTGCTCTACGTTGATTGGCTTGGTCAGGACGAGATTCGCGCCGATGCGGAATGCTTTGGCTACCCCAGCCTGTCCCTCGACTACTGCAACCGCCAAGGAGCTCTGATTCGAACCGGAGTTGCGCGCGCTTTTGAAAAGCAGAGTCGCATTTTGCTCGTTCTCGCAGTCGACCACAACGGCGTCGTAGTGTTCCGCCATCAGCTTTTTAACTGCAGCAAAAGGTTCCGTGCAGGGCTCAACACTGAACTCAAGTTCGTTCAGGATCTGCGTGACAAGGCGAGCGGCTTTCTCGTCCGGACAGAACAGCAAAGCTTGGTAACTCATAGGTATGATGGTAGGTACCCCAATGGGCACCATCAAGTTACCGAGGTAATTCTGAATACGGGCAGGTCTGAATTACTGCATTGTTGTTAATGTTGCCAAGGATCGCTCGGTTGCGTTGAGCAGAGCTTCTGCCCCGACGGGGCGTCCCGTGGCATTTTTCATCCAGAGGTCAGGAGTAACGCGCCCCATTTTAGCCATGCGCTCGAATTCCGGTCCGATGCTGCCCGCCTTCCCCATCTGTTCTTCGATCTGAAAAGCAATAAGGTGGCCAATGGGGTAATCAGGCAAATAGAGGAATGAATCGATCATGTGCGAATAAACCCCGAGTAGCACAACGTCATTCTTGTGAAAAACCGGCGCGTAGTAGCGGTTCCAAATGTCTTTGGCAATTTGCACCGTGGCCTCATTGAGCTGCGCTGGAGTTCCTTGCGGATGGTCGTACATCCAATGCCAGACGGCCATATCGACGAGCGCAACTCCCGAAATTTCATAAGTCGCCCAAAAGTCGTTCAGAGTTCTTTCCGCTTCGCTTCTCGCGTCTGGAGCGGGAAGCCCGAGAAGCTCGAGATCGTGCCCTTGGAAAACGAAAGCTAAAGCTTCTGTGAACGCCGTGTTCGGTACTCCTTGCAGCAATGTGTGATCTACGTCGTTCAATGAGAATGTTTGCTCAACATTGTGACCCATCTCATGGACACCAATGTTAAAGCCTTTATAGTTCATGCCGTTCTTTTCGACCCTGGTGCGTAAATGAGCGTTGGCGGAACGCATTCCCGCGCCCATTGCGTGACCAGCTCCTCGTGCCGGATCGACGACGACATGTTGGGCAATGTAATTCGCCCGCTCTGGAGGAAAGCCAAGCTTCATCAGCAGATTCGGAATGTCTTTCTGGTAAGCCTCAGCTGTTGGATATCGTTTGCTAACCATGGCGTCCAGTTCAGCTTCGCTGTATTTGCTGCCCGGTCGAAAGCCGCTGTACCAAATATCGAATGGCTCAAGAGGGCGTCCCAGTCGAGTTTCGATCAGTTTGGCTGTTTGTTGTGCTAGCGGAGAAGTCACAACTTGTTCCAGCATCGCTTTGACACGCTCCTCTGGAATTTCGCGGTCTTCGTCAAAGCGGCGGGCAATGAGGGTTGGAGCAGTCGGAGAATATGGATCAGCTTTCTTTGAAGCGACGAATGTTTTCAGCAACATTGCATAGCGGGTATCAGGTTCGCGCACATTGTTCAGAGCTGCGACTTGGGCCAGCTTAGGCAACTCTGAATCTTGTGCCGTCGCGGAGACAACATTATTTGTATACGGATTCCAATCGACGCTCGGATTGTTGATTACATCTTCCGGAATGGTCTGTGTGACGATGCGCTCCATTACTTGTCGAATCATCCTTTGTTTCGCCAGGCCATTCTGCGAGTCTGCATAATCAGACTTGATTTCATCACGCAGATTCCAGTGGCTGAGCAACCGCATCTTTGGCGGAAACAAGCGTTGACCCTGGGTATCAAGGAGGTGGTACATCCAGATGTTGTACTCGGAAATGTAGCGACCTGCCTCTGCGTCAGCCTGAGCGATTCCGAGATTCACATCGGCAGGTACGCGTTTCGAAAATCGATCTGCAAGCCGGACCTCGGCCCATTGGCGACGGCTCCAGGCCGGGCCGTTCTTGAGGCGTTCGTCAAGAGTGGTGAGCGGAAAATTCAGCAACGCAGTGAAGGCGAGTTTATTTTGGAAGAAATCGTCGATCACATGCGCGGACGGATCGTATCCGCCAAATGCTTCGTCAAACGGCAGGATCGGGCCTCCGTCAAGATCCAGTTGCTGCCGGAACTCGCGATTGATTTCGTGCATGTGGCCATCAAGCTGCTCAAGGAGACTCTCGAATCGACTGAACATGGTATCGAGGGTAGCTTGGTCACCGGCAAAATTCGCGGAAACGAATTCTTCGAACGAAGCAGCATCCCCGTCTTCGGCGCGCCAAAATTCAGCCACCTGCCGTAAGCCTTGTTCCGCGCGAGATCTTTGTTGCTCGCCATATTTCGCCACGAGCTCGCGTTCTAGCTTTGCTTTGGAATCGTTCATCCATGCGGGTTCAGTGACAGCGTTGGAAGGGGAAGAGACTGCACTTGTTGTAGCGGTCATCGACTTATCTTGGCAGTAGATTGGGGAGGTAGCAAGTGCGCAGACGAATAAAACCAGAGTGGCGAATCGCAAGGGAACGCCTCCAAAAATGAATAATCCGACTGCTCGGAATACCACTGAGCTTTTTAATTTCTCAGAGTCTTGCCCGTCTTCAATGTGTACTGAATTCTTTCCTGCGTTTTCTTTTCTCCGCAGAGGGACTTGAATCCTTCACGCTCCAGGTCGAGAAGGTATTGCTCGCTTACTGATGTTCCTGGAGTCACATTTCCGCCGCACAGCACCTCGGCGACTTTGATTCCAATCTTCACTTCGTACTCCGTGATGTATTCACCCTGCCGCATCAAGTGAATCCCCATCTTCAGCGCTGCAAGAATATTTTCTCCAGGTGTGGGAACATTCGTACGCGGCTGGGGAGGCTCATATCCCGCCCTTACCATTTCCAGCGCTCTCGCCTTTGCATCGGTTAAAACACGTTCCCGGTTCATCGTTATCCGATCAGAACTTCGCAAAAAACCCAGCCCGCGCGCTTCTTGCGCAGATGTCGCAACCTTTGCTGTAGCGATCGTCTCAAAAGCCTTCTTCATCGCCTCCATGAGTTCGACGGATTCTCCACGTCCGCCCGGGCGAATCGAGCTCGCGCTGTCCACGGCGCGGAGCAGCATTTCTTTGCAGCCGCCAGCTCCTGGCAGTAATCCCACTCCGACTTCGACCAATCCCATATAAAGCTCAGCATGCGGCTGAAGTGCAGGAGCATGCAGAGAAATCTCGGTTCCACCGCCAAGCGTGAGACCAAATGGTGCGACGACGACCGGCTTAGGCGAGAACTTGATCGCCTGCGTCATGGTCTGGAAGGTCCGAATGGCGAAATCAACGTCGTCCCATTCTTCTTCCTGAATGGACATGAGCAGCAACATGAGATTCGCGCCTACCGAAAAATTCGTCGCGTCATTTGTGATCACGAAAGCTTCGAACTGATCGCCTGGCCCACCCGCCTTAAGCGTCTGCGAGATGAGCTGAACAATATCGCTTCCGATGGAGTTCATCTTTGAATGGAACTCAATGCAAGCCACTCCATCACCAAGATCAACCAAAGACGCGCTGGAATTTTTCTTCACTACGCCCTGGGACTTTTTAGCGGCTCCGACTGACCATACACCCGGGGCACTCATCTCAGGCTTGTAATCGGAGGCAGCAAAGTCAAAGTACGCCCGCCGAGAGGAAGCTTGAGAATCCTCCGAGTACCATGACTTTTTGCCGGACGCCAGTAGCTTCTCAACATTTGGAGAGATACCGCGTCCCTCTTTTTTCATGCGTGCAACGGTCGGTTCCACCCCTGCCGCGTCCCAGAGTTCGAACGGACCAAGTTCCCAGTTAAAGCCGAGGCGCATAGCTCGATCAATCTCAACGATAGAGTCTGAAATTTCCCCAATGCGATTCGCACAATAAGTCCACAGTTCGGACAGAGCTGCCCAGAGAAATATTCCCGCCCTATCGTCCTTCTGCGGGCTGCTAATCTCAAGTCCGAGGAGCATGCGAAGGCGCGAGCCGATATCGTCCACGTTCTTCGCCATATCTAGGGCAGGGAATTTCGGCTTTTGACGCGGATGGTATTCGAGCGTCTTCCAGTCCAGTGCTAAACGTTCGTCCTCTTTTCCGTCCCCACCTTTAGCTTTCTTGTAGAAACCACGTTTGGTCTTGTCACCCAGCCATTTGCGATCAAGCATCTGACGGAAGAAATCGGGCAACTTGAGATCGCTGCGTTCGTCATGCACGTTCTGCGTCATGTTTGAGACAACATGGCCCAATATGTCCAGACCGACCAAATCAATGGTGCGGAAGGTTGCCGAACGCGGCCAGCCAACGATCTGTCCCGTGAGCGCGTCAACATCTTCGATTGAGAGATCCATCTCTTGCATGAGGCGTATCACATTCAGAACAGAAAAAGTTCCGATGCGATTGCCGATGAAGTTTGGCGTGTCTTTCGCGAAGACCACGCCCTTGCCGAGATGCACGTCACAGAAAGTTTCTACGACATCGATTGCAGCCCGATCAGTTTCTAGTGTCGGGATCAGTTCGAGCAGCCGCATGTAGCGCGGCGGATTAAAGAAATGCGTCCCAAACCATGACCGCCCAAAATCGTCGGAGAAGCCTTCCGCAATTTGTGCTACAGGAAGGCCGCTGGTATTCGTAGTGATAATTGTCCCGGGCTTACGGACAGCTTCTACCTGCTTCAAAAGGCTGCGCTTGATTCCCAAATTTTCAACGACCGCTTCGATGATCCAATCGACTTCGGCCAGCCGTTTCAAGTCATCTTCGAAATTGCCTACAGTCACCAGATTCTCTAACGAACTCTCGAGGAACGCAGCAGGTTTTGATTTCTTGGCTGCGTCTAGTCCGGCAGCCGCAACTTTATTCCGATCCGAGCCAACCGCACCGGAGGGCACGATGTCGAATAAATAGCTTGGAATTCCAGCATTAGCGAAATGAGCAGCGATACGGGCGCCCATAGTTCCAGCGCCGAGGATCGCCACTTTGTGAATGCGTTTCATTCAGGGTACCGACCTTTTCTTAAGAAAAAGATTGAGCCGAAATCCAGCCGGGAAAAGACGAAAGAAAAGAGCTAAGGCAGTTTATCCACGGACCACTCTTCTTTGCCAGTCTTTAGCATCACTATTTGCGAAAATCGCGGATGCGTCCACTTATGCGCTGAGTTGAGTTCAAACAGCGCTACCGGAAACTCAAAACGACCGGCAGCTAATTTCTTGCCCCGAGAAATTTCATACGAACGTTGCGTCGAGGAACCCGGTGAGAAGAAATCCTGCAAGCGATCTTCCGAAAGATTTTGTTTCGCCCTCTCCGTCAGCATCGGAAGGCTGGTTTCATGGTCTTGTGATTGCCATGCGTGCAAGAAATTGTTCGCTCCGCCGAGGGCCGAGACATATTCTTGATCCGCAATGGACGAGGCGGCAGTTCTTGACCTAGCGAAAGCAAATGATGGGTAGATCACTACTAAGGCGCAAGCGAAAAATGAGAACAGAAAATATTTGCGAGTCACGGATTCAATTATGCGTGAAGAATAAAGAAGCGTCCAAGTCTACCGCTTCATTGTTATGAAATAAGCTTTGCAAGCACAAACGCTGCTGCAGCTGCTAGGCCGCCAATCACCATTGTTTGAGTAGCACTCCGTAGCGGTCCCGTTCCTGTGAAACGTCCCTTCATGTAGCCAAAAATCCCCAGCGCCGCCAAAGTCACCACTGCCGAAAGCTTTAGCCCGAGCGCTGCATTCCCCAGCAATATATAAGGCGATAGCGGAATCAGTCCTCCAGCGACGTAGGACAGGGCTATGGTTGATGCGCTGCTCACAGCTCGTCCTGGATCGGGTTCTTCGAGACCGAGTTCGTAACGCATCATGAAATCGACCCAAGCCTTTGGATTTTCACTAAGGGCCTGCACTACAGGAGTACTCTGGTTTTTCGTAAGTCCATAAGCCTCGAAAACTTTGCTTACTTCGGCCTTCTCTTCTTCCGGAATCTCCACGATCTCCCGCTCTTCTCGCGCCCGCTCTTGTTCGTAATGCTCAGCATCGCCTCGAGCTGCGAGATATCCGCCAAGGCCCATGGCAATCGAGCCGGCGGCAATTTCTGCCAATCCTCCCACCACGATGAGGCGGGTATTCTGTACGGCCCCAGAAAGTCCAGCCGCCAATGCGAAAGGAACAGTAAGTCCGTCTGACATTCCGATGACAATGTCGCGCACGAAATTACTGGAAGTGAAATGCTTTTCGACGTGCCTTATGCGAGCCAACTTTTGCCTCCGGAGATGGAAAGCACACGGTAAACCATCTTCGCCCTGTTTCGCCAGTTGAATCGACTGTCAAACACGTTGTGGACCTTAGACCAATAATCTCTTTCAATAAAGCTGTTGCGGTCTGCGCCAGAAACGAAGAGAATCAGCGATTGCGGTTTCGTATTACTTCAGACTCATAGGAGGATGCTGCGATGACTCCGATCTCACGAAGAAACTTTTTGAAGACTGCCTCTGGTGCGATTGCCGTAGGAGCTATCTGGAAAAGTGCTCCGATGCTGCACGCCAACCCTCTCGGTCTACCCTTGGGGTTACAGCTCTACTCGGTGCGAGCTCAAATAGCAAAAGACTATGAGGGCACATTGCAACAAGTCGCCGCCGCTGGTTACAAGGAAGTTGAATCTGCGGGGTATTTCGGCCACAGGGCTGCCGAAGTCAAGGCAGCCATGGGCAAGGCTGGACTGAATTGCGTGAGCGCCCATTATTCCTTAACCGATCTTGAAGCTCATCTGGACGATATTCTTGTCTTCAATAAAGCTGTGGGAGTGAAATACATCATTTGTTCCTCCCCTGCGTTCAGCCCATCGCGAGTCAAAGCTGGAGCCGATTTTAAGAATGTCGCGGCGAATATCAATTTGGACGATTGGAAATGGAATGCGGAGCAATTTAACCGCATCGGCGAAAAGGTCAAAACTGAAGGGATGCAATTTGGCTATCACAACCACACGATGGAATTCCGCGAAGAAAAAGGCGTAGTTCCGTTTGAAGAGTTGTTACGCCTGACCGACCCTAAGAACGTGACGATTGAAATGGATTGCGGCTGGGTCGCGGTTGCAGGGCGGGATCCGGCAGAGTATCTGAAACGTTATCCCACCCGCATTTCATTACTGCACGTTAAGGATTTTAAGTTGAACGGGCCAGCAACGGTGCTCAATCCGCCGCCGTCAACAGAACTAGGGCGGGGAACCATCGACTATCACAGAATTTTTGCGGCGGCTAAGAAGGGAAATATCCAGCACTACTTCGTTGAGCAGGAAGAATTTGATATGCCGCCGTTTGAGGCCTTGAAGGTCGATGCCGAATATATTCGCAATTTGAACGTTTGACCCGGGTGCTCAGTTCGTCAAAACCAGTAAACTTGGTAGCAAAGCTAGTGGCATCGCGATCGCGCCAATTTTCAGGAACTCCCACGCGGTGATTTCGACTTTTTCGCGGCGGAGTGCAATCAGCCAGAGAATTGTCGCCAGGGAACCCGTCACTGATAGGTTTGGTCCAAGATCAACCCCTATTAGGACTGCATCGGAAACCGGGCCTAGCTGATGCGAATGCTGTAATGCGACGCCGCTGATGAGTCCTACAGGAAGATTGTTCATCACGTTTGACAGTACGGCTACTGCGAAGCCAGCGGAGATGCCGGCGATCCGCTGCGATGTTTGGGTCAATGCAGCTAGTCCCGAAAGCGCGAAGCGAAGCATGCCCGCGCTCTGAAGCGCTTCTACAATCACGAACAGCCCCGCCACCAGTGGTAAGACCGCCCACGATACTCCGCGAATTACTCGTAGAGGAACTTTGCGGTCTCGCCACATAACCACAACCATCGCGAAAACCGCGGCTCCGCAAGTCGGCGCACCCAAAGGCAATCCGAGAGCGGAAGCCGTGATGAGAGCCGCGGCGGCGATCAGCAATCCAACAAGAGCGAGCTTTCCTTCGGTGGATAGTGTGACCTTCTTTAGGTTCTCTGCAACTTGTCCACGCAGTTCATTTCGTGTCACAAGGCGAAGACATAGGAAAGTAACCACGACGGATACAACCGAGGGCAAGATGAAAATTCGCAACCACTGCATCAGAGGTGGCATGTGCTGATCGAAGACGACGAGATTCGCAGGATTCGAAATTGGAAATACGAAGCTGGCCGCATTTGCGATGAGAGCGCACGCGAGAAGATAAGGTTTCGGTTCAACGTTTGCACGCCGAACGACCGCCAAAACTGCGGGGGTGAGGACTACTGCGGTCGCATCATTGGAGAGCAATGCAGTAACGATTGTCCCAGTGATGTAGATCAACAAGAATAATCGTGATTGTGAACCGTTGGCGTGATAGGCGGCGACATCCGCCACCCATTCGAAGACGCCTTCTTCTCGCGCCAGCTCCGCGAGGATCATCATTCCTGTTAGAAAAAGATAAACATCAATTCCAGCACGAACTGCCTGCCCAGCCGCACTTAGAGAAATTAATCTGCCCACGATGAGGACCAGAGCACCTCCACATGCCCAGTACGCTTCAGCAATGCCACGTGGTCTTACGAGCATTAAGAAAATGCTGATGAGGGAGATTGTCCAAATTAGAATTGTCGCAAGATAGGGGAGGTGCATTCGCTATTCTCGTCCGAGAAAATACCAATGCGGATTCTACGATAGCAGTTTGGGGATTTGCTGAGCAGTACGAATCAAAATCAAGAGTAACGGCTAACTAGCGCGCTAAAAAATGTCTTGAATTAAGGCTTCCTTTGCTGTTGCTGAGCGTGCATAAGTTGCGATTGCTGGTCTTCTTCAAGAAAGTGAGACCATTCTTCGTCTGCAGCAAACTCCTCATCGGGAGGAAGAACGGCTTGCGAGCTGAGGAATTTCCAGGTTGTTAGCGACGAGGTCCAGGAACAAGTCCCCGTAGAATGATCGGCACGTACTTTGGAGCTCCTAGTTAACGTGCAAAAGGTAGCCAGGCTCGAGAGGAGATTTGTCGTCGAGCTTGAGCACTGTCACCGAACTGTTAATCGAGTACACATCGACTAATCCTATTGAGCCCGGAATAGCATTCACAGCTTTGATAACTTCCTCATCGCTAGCGACTATTCGGAAAACCGTGTGATCGGAAGAAATCAAGGCCGAGAGCCCACTTTCATTCTGTCCCAAACATTTCTCTCCGAAGATCCGCGTTTCGTCTGATTTCGCGGGTTTCATCACGACTATCACAGGCTTGCCATTTGCCAGCTTGTGGCCTGATCCTTTGATCGCCTTGGCCAAGTCTGCAGAATGCAGTCCGCTCGCGACTGTTGCTTTGCCGACCACAACGGCCGCATCTTTGGCCTGGGCGTAAATCAACGGGCAGAACAGGAGTCCTATAATCAACGCTCGACGGTAATTCATAATTCGCCTCAATGCCATTTCTATAATTGTCCGTGCTTCGGACGCCAAGACCCGCGAATGAAATTCTTCTCAGGCGACTTCGTATCTTGGGCTGATACAGCTATCAAAGCCTGCTCAATAGTGGGGAAGTTGAAGGTCCTGAGCTTATTCTTCACAATCTGTACGTCTTGGTTTCGACCGGCGCCGTCATAAGATCGGGCCAGCAGTTCCAGGGATAACGGATCATCGGGGTTTTCTTCCAAATGCTTGGCCGCCTCGACATAGTTTCCCTTTGATAATTCGACAGCTCCGGCAGCCGCGTGATAAGACCGCTGGATAATCCGGCTGCGGCTGTTCGCGGCCATTTTAGTTAGCTCTCTGAGAGCTTCTTGTGCGAGATCAGAGTTTTTCGCGTGATAGGCACGCATCGTTCGGCAGAGCAAAATCCGTGCTCTTTCTTCTTCGCGATCCGAAAGAGAGATACTTGCTTGATGCGTCAGGTCCGATTCTGCGGCGTCGAGGTACTTGAGAGCCGTATTGTCATCTTCCTGATACATCGCCATCATGCGGCGTGCGGAAGCCTCGTGCAGGTGTAATCCGTTTGTATGTGCCTGATCGGCTGCCTCGGTGAAAGCTTGATCGGCATCTTGATATTTCTTTTCTCTAACCCAGGTGGTTGCCGACTGCAGGATGTATGTCATCCGGTCATCTTCACCGCTCGCGATTTCAATTGCCCGCGCATACTCTAGCCGCGCTGCTAGCTGATCACCCATGAGGGCGTAGGTATCTCCTAGCCCCCCGTGCGAAGTGAAGTATTTGGGATCGATCTTCAGCGCCGCTCGGTAGTGATCAAGCGAGGCGTTGAAACGTCCTGCCTGGCGGAGAATCTCTCCGTAGGAGTCCTGCGGATTCGGATCGTTCGGAAGCGCTTTAACGTAACGATCCATCGCAGCTATGGCTTTGTCATAATCGCCAAGGCCGGAATATGCATAGCCCAAATCATTCAGAGCCGATGGATAATTGCCATCCATTGCAAGCACACGCTGCATGAATTTGACCGTGGGTTCGTTGCTTTCCTGCAAGAGCAACCAATTGCCGGCCAGATAAAGAACGCGCTTATCTTTGGGAAACATGGCGACCATGTCATTCATGGCGGTGATTCCCGTTAAGAAGTCGTTCTCTTTCACTCCCACGATCCAGCGGATCATGAGACGCTCGCCCGGAGTCACATTCGCCTCTAAAGCCTTTGCGCGAGTGCGTTCTTCGTTTTCCTCAGCGGGAATTCCGGTATTGAATGCTATCCATGCGTGCGCCAAAGCGAAACTTGGATCTTCTTTCGCGGCGGAGCGCCAATTGTCTGTTGCCTCAGCGATGTGCGCATTCAGGAAAGCGGCCATGCCTTTTTCGAAAGAATAACGCGCCACAGCTGACGACGTTGTAATAGGCATAGTGTTGGAGACTGATGTGGCCCCCCGGGGGGCTGCCGATTTGGAAGTCCCACAATATGCCAACGGAGTGCACGAAGCGCAGAGCAATAAGAGAACACAAAGAGCGCGATGCATCGAAAGTCCTTAAGTAAACAGAGATTGAACTGGTTACGATTGCAACGGTACTACCCGTGTGGGGGCTGCCAAAGTTACGGAAGTTTGGTCCAATGAACCCGATGAATCTGTTTCTTCGCCAACGTTTTCATTAGGGGAAGTTCTCTCCTATTAAATCGTTTAAGTTACAATCCATCTTTCAATGCTGGCGTCTGTTCCTTGTACCTAGGTAACTCACCGCTCGAAAATGTAAAACCAACGTTTAAGAAATCGGAGTCCCTCTTGAAGAGATCGCGCGCTGTCGCCATATTGCTAGCCGGATGGTCACTAATTTTGATCGGTGCAGCCCACACATCTTTAGCGCAGACCACCACTTCATTCCTAATCAGACGTTGGGTGCGGGCGTGGACAGGATTCCGGTGGAAGCAACCGACAAAGATTTGGATCCAGCCGAACCTAGACAAGGCGCTCGCTTCGGGATGGCAAACCGTTACGTATCGGCCAAAACACCGAACTTGCCGTGGAAGCCTGGCATTGAAACCGACCGGAACCTGGAGTGACCCGAGCGGCAAGGGATATTTTACCGGCTCACCAAAGCCTGCCGAACCCATTCGATATTCCTATAGGTACGCCTTACCGCGCCGGGGTTCACTCGGAATGATGGGACAGGAAATGCAGGCTACTCGCGGCTGACAGATGGGGACGTAAAGACGTACTGGAAAAGCAATCCCTATCTCGCGCAACGTTTCACCGGAGACGGCGATTCGCTGCACGCGCAATGGGTCGTGCCAGATCTGGCACAAAATCAACAGGTAGACAGCATGCAGATAGGTTGGGGCGCTCCATACGCCACTCATTACTCAGTGCAGTACTGGACTGGCCAGACGGGCAATGGTCTTTGATGATTGTTAACCGCGATCAGCAGGAGACTCATCGCGACCACATTTCGTTCAAAAAGGAAACTGATCACGAAGCAAGTTCGTTTGTAGGTAAGGTTGATATTGCAACTTTCGGGAAAGATCAATATCACTGGCATCCAGGGGATACTCGCTTTGTGGCGCACGCGGAACACGCTGGGGAATTTTCAGTTGTGGCAAATACGAAAGGCACGGCCGACCCGGACGGCCCCATCGTACATACAAACCAAATCGCGGGTAAAGATGGTCGTATGATTTGCCAGCTTCATCGATCGTGGTGACTCGCGGGAAAAGTGGAGCGCCATAGTGCTGTGATCGGAGCATCAACAGCCTGAGGGTTTATGTCGGCAGAGTAGCTGAAGAAAGATTTCATCGCAGTCCGTGCGATGCTGGAGGGTCTTCTCTTGGCCCGCTAAATCACTGGTACTGAAGAGTTCGCAAGGGATTTCACGCCGCCGCTTGCCTTTATCTTTCCTCGAAACCATGCAGGTCCCCTTGCCCTAATGTGCGAACGTCTTTTAGGCTGATTGCATCATAATTTTTGGTATCCACGCCACGTCTGAGCTGCCTATCGCGAATTGGTTTAAAGATTTGTCAAGAAACTTAAGAATGAAGTTATTTACACAGTTCGTCACGAGCACAGTATCGCGTAGCGTCGGTGTCTTGCTGTTCGTAACGGTGTGCACGCTGTGCGGTTTTCAACCAGCCAAAGGAGAACTCCACTGGCAGGACGCAAAAAAAGAACAGATGAAGGTTCGCCTGATTGTGCTTGCCGCCTCTTATCCACGGTCGTCTGTGTATTCCAATCAAGAGGTATTTATTGCTGCGCAGGAGATTGAGCCTGGCGAAGCGCGCCTTGTAAAGCTTGTTTACGAATTCTTGCCTTATCAACCTCGTCTATCGGAAAGCGGCTTCGATTACTCAACACTTCACGAACTTCGCGCGACGAGAAATCCGGAGTGCGACGAGACGCTGGGACAGATGGCCTCTCCAGAGAAAAATCGCCCCAAACTCAATTGGGAATATGCTACGGACTCTCCGGGACTTGACCCGGGCAGACGCCGTAGACCGCTTCCTTGTTACCAGACCACGGCGGAAGATTACACCAAGCCGATTCACCAACCCGCAGGACCATCTCCGGAATTCTGACAGATACTTCGTAACAAGTACCTTCTACAGTGAATTCCGTATGTACCAACTACGGCGTTGGCCCTGATAAAGTGACCAGGAACCATCGTTATGAAGTTCATCGAGGGTACAAGCCGGCGGTCGCAAACTCCAAGGAGTTGCTACTTGCCAACCCGTTTTTCCTTAGGGCTAGCTTGCAAAGCGGGAGTCCTATTCGTTCTTTGCGTATTATTCGGTGTGTCCGGTCTGTGGGCGCAAACAGCTAAGCCGACCGATTATCAGACCAAAGCTGCTTACCTCTACAATTTTGGGAAATTCGTGCAGTGGCCTCCGCGCGCTACTGAGGCTAAAGACGATCCGTTCGGGATATGTGTATTGGGCCAGAACCCCTTTGGGACGGCTCTTCAAGACCTTGCTGGCCGGACCATAAATGGCCGAACCGTGGCCTCGCGCGAAATCCGTAAAGCGCAAGATGCTGAAAAATGCCATGTACTGTTTGTTGGTGCTTCAGAGCAAGGGCGCGTCAGTTCTATTCTTGCTGCGCTCAAAAAATCTCCAATCTTAACAGTGAGTGATATGCCGCATTTTGCGGCGCACGGAGGAATGATCCAATTTGTTGTGCAGGACAATAAAGTGCGTTTTGTAGTGAATCGTGGTGCTACAGAACGCGTCGGTCTGAGCTTAAGCTCGGAGCTGCTTAAGGTAGCGCTGAACATGAAATTGAACCAGTAAGTAACCCATGAGCGGCGTTTTCAAATTTCGTGACTATTCGATTGCGAACAAGCTCACAGCAATGAATTTGCTGGTGAGTGCGGCGGCGCTGTTGCTGGCGTGCGCGGCTTTTTTTACTTACGACCTGTACACGTTTCGAGTGAACATTGTTCGTAATTTGACTATTCAATCCGAAATAATCGGCGCTAATACTGTTTCTGCCTTGATGTTCAATGATCCTGAATCTGCCGAAAACACGCTTGCCGCTCTGCAAGCCTCGCCCCATATTTTTTACGCGGAGATTTATGACGCCCAGGGTCGCCCCTTCGCTGGCTATTGGCGGTGGCATCGGAGGCAAGCTTTGCCGCTGCCACAGGTTGCCGAGAGCCAGGAAAGAGCTCATTCGTTTGACAGCGATCAGGTCTCCGTCATCCATTCGATTGTGTTTCAAAATAAACGCATTGGGACCGTATTTATCCGGTCAGATCTAAAGTCGATGACCACTCGGTTGAAGAGCTATGCTTTGATCGTTCTCGGGGTCTTATTGAGCTCTTTGCTAGCAGCGCTCTTTCTATCGCGCAAATTCCATGGAATCATTGCGGATCCGGTGATGAGTCTAGCCGAGACTGCGCGAGTGGTATCGCGAGAAAAGAGTTACTCCGTTCGAGCTGCCGCAACCGGGAATCACGACGAAGTCTCGACACTAATTGAGGCTTTTAACGAGATGTTGTCGCAGATTCAACAACGTGACAAAGCGTTACAGCAAGCCCACGATGAGCTCGAGGGCCGAGTCAAAGAGCGAACCGCCGAGCTCGGAATTGCGCAAGAGAATCTCAGAGCGCTTTCTGGGCGGTTGTTGCGAATGCGGGATGACGAAAGGCGACATATTGCCAGAGAATTGCACGACGGTTCGGGGCAGGTGCTCGCGGCATTGACGATGAACCTTTCGATCATGCAAGGCGAGGCTGACAAGTGGGGGCCAAAAGCATCGAAAATGGTGAACGATAGTCTCGAACTGGCGCGCACTATTTTGAAAGATCTTCGCACTATGTCGTACTTGCTGCATCCTCCTTTGCTGGACGAAATCGGATTGGAGTCAGCCTTGCGCTGGTTCGTTCAAGGATTTTCAGAGCGCAGCAGTATACCTGTCGATTTACAGTTAACGCCTGAGTTGGGAAGGTTGCCGCGGGAACTCGAGATTGCAATATTCCGGATCGTGCAGGAATCGCTCACTAATATTCACCGGCATTCAGGGAGTACAAATGCTGCAATTAGCATCAGTCGCGATTCGCATGAAGTCAGGCTTGAAATCAGCGACAAGGGAACCGGCTTTTCGGACTCCAGTAATCCCCTAAAAGTTGGCGTGGGAATTCAAGGCATGCAGGAAAGGGTTCGCCAACTTGGCGGAGAATTTGAAATTCGATCCGATGCCCAGGGCACCGCTGTAATCGCGGTTATCCCTACGGAAAAATTGGATCGCGGGAAAGCTGCGCCGGTCTCGAATCATATTTTCTGAACTCTGAAAATTCTCGATTTCTCTCCGTTCAGTCGTCGTCGGGATCAGTTGGAATCCTCTTGTCATTAATGAAATGAGCCGCGTCGAGAGGCGCTGCGATCGTCTGAAATGATGTCGGCGTTTGCGTGAAGTCAAAGCAATCAGCAAAATCATCCGCTTGCGCGTCGGCATAGCCGAGGGATGGAAGATTGAATTGCTCTTCGATAAATTTCAGGATGCTCCCGAAGTCATGGGCAGTGTGTGAAATGTATGCCTGCTTTGCATAAGGCGAAACGACGATAAGGGGAACTCGGAATCCGTATTCGTAGGAGTTGATGATCTTCGGAGGCGGCACGTGATCGTACCAGCCGCCCCAATCATCCCAAGTAATGAAAATGGCCGTGTTGGACCAGAAGGCGCTATTTCCAATCGCATTCACGATTGACGCGACCCAGGACGGTCCCGAACCGTCTGTCGTTAGGGGATGATCCGACTCCTGTCCTGATGGGATGACCCAAGTGACGCCAGCGAGTTGTCCGTTGGCAATGTCAGTCAATACTGCCTTCTGGTTTATTACAACACCGTTTACCCAATCCGCGCCCGTGCAAATTGTCGCGGTCGGGTCAGGTACACATAAATGCTGAATCGCGTTTGGGCCAGTCCATATTGATCCCGCCGAAGGCGTGTAATATCGCCAGCTGATTCCTTTGGCAGCGAGCGAATCGGGCAACGTCGGATGGTCAAAGCATGGATACATCGTTTGGGATTCGCTGCCCGTCGGGTCGATCAAACGAACTGTTTCGCTTGGCGGAGCGATACATCCCGCATTGCTGCCTGGATGGGTAGCCCCACCCGGATTTTCTGCGGCGAACGAAGGGCTGCCTACAGCTGGGGCAGAAGTCCCAGAAATGATGAATTGATGCGCCGGAAAACTGGGCCCTTGATTTGTTTGAAACATGCGGTCAGCAAAGGTGTATTTCTCCGCCATTTGAAAGTACGGGGCTACGTCGGAAGGATTTACATAAGCAAATGCCGGGTTGGGCGAAGGGCAATTTGGGGCTCCTTGTTCGCAGGCTACCGCTACTTTATCCGCTCCATCCATCCGTCCATTGTCATAGGTTGTCACGAAAGCGTGATGAGAATGAGCCAGATCGTAAACGGCCGCCAGTCGTCCGGGCGCCAGTGGGATCGTCTGGCCTTTGGAGTTAAGGCCGTTTTGAGCGATGTCCGCTCCCCTGGAGATTAGAATGGGATCTTGAAACAGATTATCCGGAGTGCGGTTCTCCTGGAAGATCACTACGACGTGCTGAATTTTCCCAGTGCCTCCCCCGCCAGTCCCGATACCACCCGGAGAGCCACCTCCGCAGCTATTCAGAGCTATCAGGAGAGCAGAAATTCCACCGAACAAGCTTAAAAACAACAGCCAAGAGCGCCGATCCAATATGTGTGACTCCAGCTCTTTTGCAGCTTGGAGAGCGTTGGCTCCTGCCGGGTTGCAACATATTCACGGCTCGGATAGAAGACAGAACCGTGTGAACGCTCTAACCCTGTTTCTCTTAATTCCACTCGTGAAAGCAGGGTATTTTGTAGCGGCTCCGAGTGTACGACAAGGCGTTTAAACCGACATCACTGTTGTCAATCCAGAAGTGCAGGAGATTTTCTCCAGGGGGCTCCAAAACCAGTAGACTTTCTGGAAATGCAAGCTACAATACTCGGTTTTCAAGTTTTTGATGTAACTCTGCGTCTTGCAATGCCGAAAGCCTGCAACAATGAGAAGTGAAAG
>JAOAPG010000055.1 GCA_025462785.1 Acidobacteriaceae bacterium | reverse complement strand
CACAGCATCACCTCTCGGTCATTCATCAACCCCGCAAAACTCAGCACACCGCCGGAGGAAGAAATGGCGACTCTCGTCCGCATTGAAAATGACTCTGAAATTAAAGATCGTCTAGTAGCGGAACGCGCACGTCTGCGCAAGATTGCAGGGCTCGACCAGCCGACGCATTTCCATCGTCCGGTGGAACGGGCGTTTAAAGGTGAAGAGCGTGAGCACGTGACGATCCTGTTCGGCGGTTTCACCTGGAAGCATGAAGACTTAATTCGCGCTGTCTTTCAGGGCTGCGGCTACCGGTGCGAGAAACTGCCTGTACCAAACGTCGCCGCTTTCCAGACTGGAAAAGAATTTGGTAACAACGGGCAATGTAATCCGACGTATTTCACGGTCGGCAATCTGGTGCAGTATTTGCAGTTTTTGGAGAAAGAGGGTCTCTCGCGTCAGAAGATCTTGGACAACTATGTCTTCTTCACAGCTGGTTCCTGTGGTCCTTGCCGCTTCGGAATGTATGAAGCTGAATACCGATTCGCGCTGAAGAATGCCGGATTCGATGGATTCCGAGTGTTGTTATTCAAAGACAGCGATGGCATTAAGGCTGCATCGGGCGAACCGGGACTTAAGTTCACGGTTGATTTCGGTTTCGGGATGCTCAACGCCATGCATTTGGGCGATGTGTTCAACGATCTCATCTACAAGATTCGTCCATTTGAAGCGAACAAAGGCGAGACGGACCGCGTTTTCCACGAGGCGGTGAATGGATTGTGCGAAGACCTCAAGAACCGCAGATCGTTTGAAATCGAAGAGCGCGCTCCAGAATGGGCGAAACCAAAGTTCAAGAACAATAAAGTTTTGCGAAACACATTTAACGTCCTTGGCAAATGGCATGAGCACATGTGGGGCAAGGATTATTTGAACGCGCTAGACTCTGCCCGAGAGAAATTGAATTCAATTGAGGTGGACCGCACTCGCGTAAAACCTGTCGTGAAAATTACGGGCGAGTTCTGGGCTCAGATCACTGAAGGTGATGGCAACTTCCACATGTTCGAATTCTTGGAACGTGAGAGCGCGCAAGTTGTCGTGGAGCCGATTGCAACTTGGGTGGCTTATCTGATGTATCAGGCAAAGGCGCACGCTAAGGCGAAATGGCCGGTGAACCGTCCGTATCGGAATCCAGAGTGGTATGAAGTAACGAAAAACTTCGCCAACTATATTGGCCTGCACAAAAAGCTATGGGGCATCGGAGCTGGCGAGCGCATGTGGAACTTCTTTTATCACCGCACGATAAAGCATCTTGGCGGGATCACGCACCATCTTGTGCCGCAGACCGAGCTGGCGGAGATGGCGCATCCTTTCTACAACCAGTTTGCGCGCGGCGGAGAAGGGCACCTCGAAGTGGGCAAGAACGTTTATTACACGGTTCATCGCCTATGTCACATGGTGCTGGCGTTGAAACCCTTCGGTTGTATGCCATCCTCTCAATCGGACGGGGTGCAGTCTGCCGTAATCAACAAATTCAAGGACATGATTTTCCTTCCTATCGAGACTTCCGGCGAAGGAGAAGTCAACGCGCACAGCCGGGTGCAGATGGCGCTGGGCGAAGCCAAAGTAAAAGCCAAAGCGGAATTCGAGCAATGCCTGAAATCGACGGGCAGAAGCCTCAGTGAAATCCGCGAGTATATCGACGAACACCCTGAGCTGAAGCGTCCCTTCTATCACGTGCCGCATCGCGAAGGAGTTGCCGGAACGGCCGCGCAATTTGTTCTGCACGTCAACGATCGCATCAAGAAGGACACTCGGTTCCAGAAACGTTCCCGAGTTCCTGTGGCAGTTGCTGCGACTGCAAGCGGCGACTGAAACTCTGGGTCGCGGAGTGACGAAATAATTTTAGTCCGCTGCTCCGTGAACCCGGTCTCCTCCATTTTCAACAATTTGTTCCCACAACTTTGGTTAGCAAAAGCGAGGAAGTAATGCACGACCACAAAGGTCCGCAACTGATCCAGATCGAAGGCATTGAGCCGCAGCTGCCGAAAATCAAAGCGCCTGCACACACGCAGAAGCCGCACGATCACATCACTAAATTCATGGTTGGGCTTGATGTCGGTTCGACGACAGTGAAGGCGGTAGTCGTAGATGCCGCTACCGATCAGGTGCTCTGGCAGGATTATCAACGCCACGAGACCAAACAGCCTGAGAAGACTCTGGAGTTCCTGAAGAGAATAGAAGCTGAAATCGGCATCAATCGCCACAACACTCGTATGTTCATGACGGGCTCTGGCGGAGGTGGGATTGCCGATGAGATCGGTGCGAAATTCGTCCAGGAAGTTACTGCGGTTTCGCTGGCTGTGGAGAAGATGCATCCCGAGGTGTACTCGGTCGTCGAACTCGGCGGCCAGGATGCCAAGATCATTGTTTTCAAAGACGACGAAGAGACCGGGCGCAAGAAAAAGATTCCTTCGATGAACGATAAGTGCGCAGGCGGCACTGGCGCGGTCATCGACAAGATAAATGCCAAGCTAAAAATTCCGACACAAGAGCTTGCAGAACAGAGGTACCAGGGCATAAAGCTGCACAAAGTTGCAGGCAAATGCGGTGTCTTCGCCGAAACTGACATTAACAGTCTGCAGAAAGTTGGAACTCCGTCAGACGAGCTGATGGCGTCGCTGTTTGAAGCGATCGTTTTGCAAAATCTGAGCGTCCTCACTCGCGGACATACTCTGCGTCCGCATGTTTTGTTGCTCGGTGGCCCGAACAGCTTTATTCGTGGAATGCGTGAAGCTTGGCAGGCGAATATTCCGCGTATGTGGCAGGAACGCAAAGTTGTGATCCCGGAAGGGAGTAAGCCAGAGGATTTGATTAAAGTTCCGCAAAACGCTCAGTATTTCGCCGCGTTAGGAGCGATTGAATTTGGTCGCAGCGAAGACGATTGCGTCGGGTGTTATCGCGGTTATGACAATCTCATTCATTACATCGACTTCGGACGCCAAGAGGAGAAAGCGAAATCGGGCGGCAAGGGATTGGTTGAGAACGCCGGAGAATTTGACGAATTCAAGGTCGCCTATCGTCGCAAGAAATTCAATCCGGCAGTCTTTCAAAGCGGAACTACGGTTGGCGGCTTCATTGGCATTGATGGAGGGTCAACGTCTACCAAAGCAGTCCTGCTGAACGAGAACGGCGATATCCTTTGCAAGTCTTATCAACTTTCGAATGGCAATCCTATTCAGGACACCATTGAAATGTTCGAGAACCTGCGCAATCAAGTTGAAGCGCAGAACGCGAAGATGGAAGTCCTCGGGGTTGCGACGACTGGCTATGCAAAAGATATTTTGAAGGATGTACTCAATGCCGACGTGGCTCTGGTCGAGACTGTCGCGCATACGGAATCAGCGCTGAAGTTCTACGAAGATCCACACGTCATCGTGGATGTCGGTGGTCAAGACATCAAGATCATCATTCTGCACAACGGGCGGGTGAAAGACTTCAAGCTCAACACTCAGTGCTCCGCTGGCAATGGATATTTCTTGCAGTCCACTGCTGAAGGTTTTGGGCTGAACGTAAATCAGTATGCCGATCTCGCGTTCTCTGCGCAGGCAATGCCCGTGTTCGGGTACGGGTGCGCGGTGTTCATGCAGTCCGATATCGTGAATTTTCAGCGACAAGGGTGGAGAGCGGAAGAAATTCTCGCCGGTCTGGCGGCGGTGCTGCCGAAGAATGTATTTCTCTATGTCGCAAGCATTCCTAATCTGGCGGCGCTGGGTTCGCGCTTTGTCTTACAGGGAGGAACGCAAAATAACCTTGCTGTGGTGAAGGCTGAAGTGGATTTTATTCGCAACAGTTTCCGTGCCACTGGCAAGCAGCCGGAAATCATCGTGCACGAACATTGCGGTGAGTCAGGCGCGATTGGCGCGGCGCAAGAGGCATTGCGCCTGTGGCGAAATGGTCAGCAGACAACTTTCGTGGGTCTGGATGCGGTTCGCAAAATTGAATATCGCACGACGCGCAACGAATCCACGCGCTGCAATTTCTGCAAGAACAACTGCCTGCGAACTTTCATCGACATCCGAACCGAGCCCGTACAGAATTTCGTTCCTATCAAGAAGGTCACTAAAGTCCCGCTAATGCTTGGCGAGCAGCGGCTGATTATTGCAACTTGCGAAAAGGGATTGGTAGAAGATGTAAACGATATGAAGGGGATCAAGGCCGGTCTCGACCAAATCCGGGAACAACACCCGAATTTCGTGGATGTTGCTTCGAAAGAGGTTTTCCGTCCGACTAACGCAAAGAACATTGCTGATCCGATTCCGACGCGAGCGTGGAGCAAATCCGCTAAAGAGCGCGTTGCTCTAATGCAGAATCGCGCCAAGCTGCGGATTGGTATTCCGCGCGTGTTGAACATCTACACTTATGCGCCTTTGTTCAACGCATATTTCGAAAGCCTGGGAGTGCAGCCGGAAAACATCGTCTACTCCGATTACACCAGCTCGGAACTTTATCGTGCTGGCGCGAGCCGTGGCGCGATCGATCCTTGTTTCCCAGCGAAAATCGGGATATCGCATGTCTACAACCTGATCCAGGAGAAACACCGCAAGAAACCGCTAAACGTGATCTTCTTCCCAATGTACGACGTTCTGCATTCGTCATTGGTGAAAATTGTTGGTGCGAATGCGTGTCCCACGGTGACAG